>NZ_CAMLJP010000018.1 GCF_946480385.1 uncultured Azospirillum sp. | reverse complement strand
GCCTCTATACCCGCTCGCCCTGCCGACCGCCACCACCCCGGCCTTTTTGCACCAACGTCATTTTGCTCGGCAAAAAAAGCATCGCCGACCGATGGAACGATGCGCTTTCCGGATATCATGGACAACCAGCGGACCGCATGCCCCCTTGGAAACCGTGGGCGAAACGCGGTGGCGCTATGACGCGGTAGCCTCCATTGAGAAGGGTGCATCACGACCCCTCCGTCCGAAGCGACTTCGGTGGCCGTCCCCGGCGACGTGGCGCATTGGGTGCCGGAAGCGGCCGATCCTCCACCAACCCTTGCGCCACCGCCTGGGCCAGCAGGTTCTGCACTGAGGAGACCGACCAGCGGCTCTCCCCGCGCGGGGTGCGCAGGTGCAGCCCTTCCAAGTGCCGGGCGATGTTGGCCAGCGTCGGGCTTTCCAGCGTCTTCACCGCCATGGCGACCAGCGTCACCAGATCGTCGCTGTCGCGCCGACGGGGCGTGCGCTCCAGCACCGCCGCATCCACGAAGCCATCCCGCGCCAGCCGCCGCACCGCGCGGGCCAGCGAGGCGCCGGTCCACGGCCCGCCGTCCGGCCGCCGTGCCCCGGCCCTGTCGAGGCTGCGCGCCACCGACTCCCACGGATAGGCCGGGCGCATGGCGCGCACGTGCGGCAGGATGGTGTCGGCCACCCGCAGCACGTCGGCATCCCGCCGCGCTTCGCGCGCCTCGCTCACCGCCCGCACCGCAGAGGGCGAGCGGAAGCGCAGGCCCGGATTGCCCCCCACCCTGCCCCGCTCGCGCGCCGCCTTCAGCCCCGCCTTGGTGCGCTCGCGGATCAGCGCGCGCTCGAACTCGGCCACGGCGCCGAGGATCTGGAGCGTGAAGCGGCCCTGCGGGCTGGTGGTGTCGATGGGGTCACCCAGCGACTTGAAGCCGGCGCCCTTGGCGTCCAGCGCCTCAATGATCTCCAAGAGGTGGGAGAGCGAGCGCGCTAGGCGGTCGATGCGCACCACCACCAGCACGTCGCCCTTGCGGCAGCGCTCGACCGCGCGCTTCAGCTCCGGCCGGGCGCGGTCGCCGCCGGACGCGTGCTCGCGCAGGATAACGGCGCAGCCGGCGGCGTTCAGCGCGTCGATCTGCGGGTCGGTGGTCTGCTCGTCGGTGGAGACGCGGGCGTAGCCGATCAGCGCCATGGAATCCTCAGCGGGGCGGTTTCGGTCATTTTACCAAAGTGGCGGACGGCACGTAACGGTCGTTTGGTAAAATATGCAGCAGGCCGGTCGGCCAGTACAGACAACCCCGCTTGTCGGACGCAATCCGCCGGCGTCGGCGCCAACGCCGCAGCGTCCAGGCCGCCCGCGGCCCGCCGGACGGGCACAGCGCAGGCAAATCCGCGGATTTCCGGGCGTTCCGGGCGCCGGCCCGCCGCCCCGTCCCCGCCGGCTTGAGCCCTCACAAAGAGAATTCACCATCATGAAGCTAAATGCTATTTTGCTTCCATATACGTCTCTACGGTCGCCGTGAAAGGATTATCCGTGCTCGGGTTTTCTGCCCTCGAAAAAGCCGACCCCGCTGTCCGCGCCGTCGCCCTCGAGCGCGCCACCCTGGCCGTCGCCCGCCTCGATGCCACCCTCGACGGCCATCCGCTGCTGCCCGCCTGGCAGCACTGGGTGCGCCTGGAGGCGGTGCGCACCCACGCCGGCCTCGACGGCCACCGCGTCGAGCCACAGCGCCTCGCCGCCTTCCTCGAAGGGCTGCGCCTGCGCATGCCGGACACGCCGGCCCAACACGAACGGGGCGCCGACCTCAACGCGCTCTCCCACGCCCTCCGCCTCTACGGCTTGATGCTGGCCGCCGCCGACCGCCGTCCGGCGCGGGACCTCGATGCCGACACCGATACCCCCGAGCACCGGCGCCTCGCCGAGGACGCGTTATGGGCGCTGACGCAGCCCACCCCCGGCGCCCGCCTGACGGCGCTGGCGCGGGCGATGCGGGCTTGGACCCTCGACGACCGCCCGCGCGGTGCGGTGCGCGCCGCCCTGCCGGCGGCGTTGCAGACCATCGGCGTGACCCGCACCCTGCTCCCCATCCTCGCCGGTGCCGACACCCTGCACCCGGACAGCCCGACGGACGCGGACGGCTGGGGGCTGGCCTTCGCCCGCAGCCTCGAGCGCGAAGCCATGGATGGCCTCGCCATCCTGCGCCGGCTCGAACACGCCTGGCGCGGCGCCCGCGCCGCCATCGGCGCGCGCCGCTCGAACAGCCGTTTGCCGGCCGCCGTCGACCTGCTCGCCGCCACGCCGCTGGTCGGCCCCACCCGGCTGGCCAGCCTGCTCGGCTGCAGCGTCCGCGGTGCCGGCCTGATGCTGGAGGACCTGGTGGCCTGCGGCGCCGCCGTCGAGGTGACCGGCCGCGGCTCGCACCGCCTGTACGGCCTGCCCGGCACCGAGGGCATCCGCGGCGAAACCGCCGGACCGCGCCGTTACGGGCACCGACGGGGACGGCCGCCGAAGGTGATCGTGCCGGAGCCGCTGGCCGCGACCGAGCTGCCCCGGCCACTTCCGCCAGTGCCCGCCCGTCTTGAGCGCTTGGAGGTGGATTACACAGCGCTCGACGCCTTGCTCGCCGACACCAACCGGGTCGTCGAACGCGTTCAGGCGATGCTGAAGAGGCGGTGACGGGCGGCAATTCCAGGCGCCGGGGGCTCGTCGCCGTCCGCGAGCCTCCCCCGATGCAGCCCAGATCAGGCACAATGTTCATATTAGCCGTAACGATTGTGCAGCGGTTCGATCGTCTCATAAGTCGATTACAACTTCCGCTTTCCGCTGAGCCTTTGGATGGTCGAGGAGATGCTGTGGCTGCGTGGTACTACGGTCAGACATGAAACCGTGCACCAATAGGGCCTGAGGTTCGGCGAGGAGATCGCCACCCGCAGGCCACCGGCGTGACCCGCGCCCTGCTGCCCATCCTCGCCGGTGCCGACACCCTGCGCCCGGACAGCCCGACGGACGCGGACGGCTGGACGCTGGCCTTTACCTATAGCCTGGAGCGCGAGGCCGCGGATGGCTTCGCCATCCTGCGCCGTTTCGAGCACACTTGGCGCAGTGCTCGCGCCGCCATCGGTTCGCGCCGCTCCAACAGCCGCCTGCCGGCCGCCGTCGATCTTCTCGCCGCCACGCCCCTGCTCGGCCCTGCCCGGCTGGCCAGCCTGCTTGGCTGCTCGCTGCGTGGTGCCGGGCTGATGATGGAGGAGCTGGTGGCCAGCTGGGCCGCCGTCGAGGTGACCGGCCTCGGCAGCCACCGCCTCTACGGGCTTCCCGGCTGCGAAGACATCCGCGGCGAGACTGCCGGGCCGGCCCGGGCACCGGCCGGGACGGCCGCCAAAGATCGTGGTGCCGGAGCCGCTGGCATTGGTGGAACAGCTGCTGCCCACACCAGCGGTGCCCGCCCGCCTCGAGCGCCTGGAGGTGGATTACGCCGCGCTCGACGCCCTGCTCGCCGACACCAGCCGCGTAGTCGAGCGCGTGCAGCGGCTGCTCAAAAGCCGGTGAGGTCCTCTCGGCTTCTGGACCGCCCATTCTGCCGGCGGCATCGCCGGCCGTCCCGCGGCTCTGCCCGCGGCGTGATACCGAGCTCGTCGTCTGGCGTTTGGTCCTGGAGCCTCACCGCCCACACCGGTACCGTGGCGTGGGCGCCCCACGGTCCGATAGCCGATGCCCGCCCGATGCCAGACCCTCCCCTGTTGGGGTTTCTGCGTTCCGGTGATCGAGCCCTTTCCTTTTGCGGCCCAGAGCCAATCCGAGGGGACCGCCATGGCCGCTTGGCGTCCGGCCAGGGTACCATGTCGGAATGAAGATTGAGAGCAGGAGAGCAGAACGTGGATCAGCAGCGCGAGCTTCACGCGCAGGCCCTGACGGACGTTGCGCAACGCGGAGACGATCATTGACCGCCTGAAGCAGCTGGTCGGTCTGGCGGAGATGGGCATAACGCCGGCGCCCTCCTCCTCGGTCCTCCCGTCTCCGACGCTGGACCCGGACCGCTGGCGCGAGAGCGTCTGGCGCAATGCCTCCCCCCACATCCAATGACCATCCCCCATCGGGCGGGCGCAACCTTGCCTCAATGCACCATCAGCACCGGAATGGTCGCAAGGCCGACCACATGGGATGTGGTGCTCCCCAACGTCCACTGCCGCAAGCGGTTCCGGCCGTGCCCGCCCATGACGAGCAGGTCGGCGCCGAATTGGGCCGCCATGGCGAGCAGGACGCTGCCGGTCTCCCGCAGGCTTGCCGGCAGATGTTCGGCCTTGGCCTCGACCCCCTGCATCAGCAGATAGTCCTGCAGCCGCTCCGTATCGGCGTGAATGTCGTCCCCCAATCCGAAGGTTCCTATGAGGACCTCCTGCGCATGGCGCAGCAGGGGCAGCGCCGCCACCATGGCCCTGGTCGCCTGAGGGCTCCCGTTCCACGCGATCATGATCCTCGACCCTATGGGCCGCACGGCCGAGAAGGGAGTCAGGATCACCGGACGCGCCGTCCCGAACAGGGCGGTGTCGAACATCGACCGCCACACGCTGTCGGTCACGCCGTCATGCCTGGGCTTGGCGAACAGGATGAGATCCGCGAAGCGGCCTTCCATCGCGATCGTCTTGTCGGCCGGCCCTTCGACCTCCCGCCAGACCATCTCCGGATCCCGGCCGACCGTCCCAGCTTGGCGGAGATGCCCTTGCATCCGCTCATGCGCGGTTTGGCAATCCCGCGCGATCTTCGCCTGGACCTCCCGTAGCGCGTTTTCCAGCATCGTGCCGGCAAAACCCTTTCCGAGCACCAGGATCAGGTGTTCCGGGCTGGCGCGCGCGTACAACACCTCGACGCGCGAACCGAAGATGCGGCCAATGAAGAGTGCGGCGTCGAGCGCGGCATCCATGCTGCCGGCCGCGTTGGACAGCGGAACAAGGATCTTGCGGTACATGGTCCATCCCTCCGGCTGACGGGACCGGAGCGTTCCCGACGGTCCCAGGGGCAGGATCGGACGTTCTCATCACTCCGGCGTTAATCCCGGTTAAGGTGCCACGCTCCACCCTCCGCCATTGTGCCCCGATACCAACGATGGAGGGCACCATGCACCCTACCCTGTCCGGCGGGCGGCACTTCGCCCGGTTCGTCGCGGTCATGGGCATCGCTGCGCTGTGCTCGTCGGCGTTTGCGCAATCGCGCCCAGAAAAGACCGCAGGGAAAGCCGACGAGCCGATCGGCCAATCCTCCTATTTCGCCAACTGCGCGGTGTGCCACGGCCGCACCGGTCATGGCGACGGTCCCTATGCCGATTACCTCACCAGGAAGCCGGCGGATCTGACCACCATCCGCGAGCGCAACAAGGGCGTCTTCCCGCTCGACTATCTCTACGGGATGATCGACGGGCGCGAGGCGATCGGGGCGCATGGCCCGCGGGAGATGCCGGTCTGGGGATCGGCGTTCCGGGCGGAATCGGTGCAGGACTTCTGGCCATGGGGGTCGGAACAGGTCGTCCGCGGAAAGATCCTGGAGCTGGTCTATTACATCCAGACCATTCAGGGCAATTGACGGCTTCGGCCCGCCGGTGCGGGTCGCGCGCCGGCCAGGAGGGGCGGCGGATACAGGCAGGGGCCCAGCGCATGTCTCGACAGATCGGAAAGCGGATCGTCGATCTGGTGCGACGCACGGCGATCGGATCGGCGGTGCTGGCGGGCCTCGGCGCCTGCGCCCTGAACGGCGCATTCGATTCGCCGAACGCCATCCCCACCCTCGCCCCCATGCTGGAGCGGGTGCTGCCGGGGGTGGTCAGCATCGCGGCAAGCGGCCAGTTCTCCGCCGAGGAGATGGCCCTGATCCGCGACCCGGAATTCCGCGCCATGCTCGGCCTGCCCAAGCGCATGCGGCCGGAGGAGGGCCGGTTCCTCGTCCAAGGGTCCGGAATCGTCATCGACGCGCCCTCGGGCACCATCCTCACCACCCGTCACCTCGTCGACGGCGCGGACGAGATCACCGTCACGCTGAAGGACGCGCGGAGCCTCCCCGGCCGCATCGTCGGCACCGACGCGGCCGGCGACATCGCGGTGATCCAGGTCGAGGCGCGCGACCTCGTGGCGGTGCCTTTGGGGAATTCCGACGATCTGCGCGTGGGCGATTTCGTGGTGGCGATCGGGAACCCGTTCGGCCTTGCCCAAACCGCGACACTGGGGATCGTCAGCGGTCTGGGCGCGCGTAATCCGACCGAGCCCGACGGTTCCTTCATCCAGACCGACGCCTCGATCAATCCGGGCAATTCGGGCGGGGCCCTGGTGACTCTCCGGGGCGAACTGGTCGGGGTCAACGACAGTCTGATCGGGTCATCCGTCGGCAACAGCGGCATCGGCTTCGCCATCCCGATTGCCAACGCGAACCGCAGCATCGACCGCCTTCTCCGGCGAAACGTCACCCGGCCTTGATCCGGATGACGTCGGCCGTCCCCCAACCGCTGTCCTGCGCGACTTGGTCCGTCAGGGATTGACGGTGCGGGCGGCCACATGTTCCTGCAGGAAATGGCACAGGACGAGCTTCAGCAGCGCGGTCCGTTCATGCCGGCCGTGCGCCTTCGCCTCGGCGATGTCGTCCTCGATCATGCGCCGGATTTCGCTCTGCCCCGCCTCGGTCGCGACCAGATAGCTGCCCAGTTCGGAGGCGACGATCTCCGGCAGATGCTCGTGCGTGGCGATTGCATCGATCTCCTCCTTCGTCAGTCCGCTCATGCCGACGCAGTCTTCGAAGGTGATGACCATGGCCCGTCTCCCCATCTGGCGGTTTTGAAGTTCGTCAATGGCGGTTCGCACCCCATCGCCGGCCTCCCCGAACGGCGTCCGTGCAACCGTATCGGGAGTATGGCGCCATTCAGTCATGGCATTCCGATGCCGGCCTTAACCGGCGTTAAGGCCGGGCTCTGCCTATGCTGCTGGGATAGGTGACACGATTGCCAAGCCAAGGAGAAGAGCCATGCCGATGGCCCAACTGAAAGCCGAAGAACGTGTCGCCTCCAACCGGTCCGACGCCGCGCCGGCAGCGGTGGTTCCGGCGGCCATTCCGGCGCCCCCACCCGGAACGCTGATGCGCAGCCCGGCCTATGGATTTCCCTATCTGCCCTTCAGCGGCGAGATCATCGACCGGCTGGTGCATGCGTGGCAGGGGCGTTTCACCCTGTCGATCTCGCCGGCGGCGGTAACGCTGGCCTTCGCCGACTGGGCGATGCATCTGGGCAATGCGCCGGGCAAGCAGGCCGTCCTGGCCGACAAGGCCATGCGCAAGCTGGTGCGGCTGATGGTCTATGCCGGTGCGGCCGCCATCGACCGCGATACCCCGTCCTGCATCGAGCCGCTGCCGGGCGACCGCCGCTTCGCCCACCCCGACTGGCGGCAGTTTCCCTACGCGCTCTATGCCCAATCCTTCCTGCTGGCACAGCAGTGGGTGCACAATGCCACCACCGGCATCCCCGGACTGTCGCAGGCCAACGCCCGCATCGTGCCGTTCGTCGCCCGTCAGCTTCTCGACGTGGCGGCGCCGTCCAACAACCCCTTCACCAATCCCGAGACCCTGCGCGCGGTCATCGCCACCGGCGGAATGAACTTCGCCTTCGGCATGGCCAACTGGGCGGAAGACGCCCTGCGCCTGATGACCGGACAGCAGGCGAAGGGCTTCGATGCCTTCCAGGTCGGCCGGGACGTGGCGGTGACGCCGGGCAGCGTCGTCTTCCGCAACGAATTGATCGAACTGATCCAATACGCGCCATCCACCGCGCCATCGGCCGGCTCGGTCCATGCCGAACCGGTGCTGATCGTGCCGGCCTGGATCATGAAATACTATATCCTCGACCTGTCGCCTGAAAACTCCCTGATCCGCTATCTGGTCGGCCGCGGATTCACGGTGTTCGCCATCTCCTGGCGCAATCCGGGGCCGGAGATGCGCGATTACGGCCTCGACGAGTACCGGCGGCTGGGGGTGATGGCGGCGCTCGACGCCATCGGCGCGATCTGCGGCACGGAAGACGGACCGCCGCCGGTGCACGCCTGCGGCTATTGCCTGGGCGGCACGCTGCTGACGATTGCCGCCGCCGCGATGGCCCGCGACGGGGACCGGCGGCTGAAGACGATGACCCTGCTCGCCGCCCAGACCGACTTCACCGAGGCCGGCGAACTGATGCTGTTCATCAATGAAAGCCAAGTCGCCTATCTGGAGGACATCATGTGGGAGGCGGGATACCTCGACACCACGCAGATGTCCGGCGCCTTCCAGATGCTGCGCTCGAACGATCTGATCTGGTCGCAGATAGTCCAGCAATATCTGCGCGGCCGGCGGCCCGAGGTGACCGACCTGATGGCCTGGAATGCCGATGGAACGCGGCTGCCCTACCGGATGCATTCGGAATACATGCACCGGCTGCTGCTGGGCAACGACCTGTCGGAAGGACGCTACAAGGTGGAGGGCCGCCCGGTCGCCCTGTCCGACATCCGGGCGCCGATCTTCGCCGTCGGGACGCGGCGCGACCATGTGGCGCCCTGGCGGTCGGTCTACAAGATCAACCTGCAGAGCGACACGACCGTCACCTTCCTGCTGACCGACGGCGGCCACAATGCCGGCATCGTCACCGGCCCCGACCGTCCCGACCGCCAGTACCGCATGAGCCAGCGGGGACCGGACGACCGCTATGTCGACCCCGACCTGTGGCTGGAGTCCACCCCTGCCACCACCGGGTCGTGGTGGCGTCCCTGGGCGGACTGGCTGGACCGGCAATCGGACGCGGAGCCGGTGGCGGCGCGGCCTGTCGGGTCTATGAAGCGCGACCTCGGCCCGCTCTGCCCGGCGCCGGGACAGTATGTCCTTGAACGGTGAGGCGGGCCCACCCCGCTGGCAGCCGCTTCTCCAGCTCCATCAGCACGAACAGCCCGGCCCCGACGGCGATCATCGCCACTCAGGCGGTGACTCCGACGGCGGCGGTGCCGAACAGGGGGACTTTGTTGCGCAAATCGGCGTGACGGGGGAGTCCATTTCGGTGCAGTGATGATCAGGCGACCTTGCGGGTGGTCGGCATACCCAAGCTGGTCATGATGTTCATGTCCTTGCAAGCAACAGCAGCCTCGGCTTTTTGCGTGGGCAGACTCCGGGCGCGGAGGCTGCGGCCAATCAGTTGCTTGTAGCGCATCATCGCCACCTCACCCAAGGAGCGGCGGCCGTAGCGGACGTCCCGCTGCCAGCCGCGCCGTCCTCGCTCGACGATCCTCTGGATGTGACGGTCGCGTTGGCTGGGAGCGCTTCCGGCCGTGTCGCTCGGCACCGCGGTGGAGCGCGGCGGGATGATCACCTCCGCCGCAGGGCTGTGGGCGGCCACGGCGCGGTAGACGGGCTCGCCGTCGTAGGCGCCGTCGGCCAACACTGTGCCGATCGGGCGCGCGATCTGATCGAGCAGTGGGCCGACCAGAGAGGCGTCACTTTCCTCGTTGCTCGTCAGCTCCGAGGCCAGGATCTCGCCGGTATCAGGATCGACCGCCAAGTGGAGCTTCCTCCAGCTCCGACGCGTTTGGCCGCCATGCTTTTCCAGGTGCCACTCACCCCGGTCGAACACCTTCAGCCCGGTGAAATTGATCACCACGCTGACCGGCCCGTCCGTCCTGGACAGTGCCGCCGCGACCTCCAGATCGACACTGCGCCGGGAGAAGGTCGTGTGGTCCGGCAGCCTCTCCGTTAGGCCGTAGCCCGAGAACCAACGGATCGCAATGTTGACGGCTGCCTCGCGCATGGGCGTCGTCACATTAACTTGAGCGAGGCAAGGAGAGGGGGCCTGCGGCTGCCCGCCGACGCCCATCACGCCGTCTTGCGGGCGCACGTCTCTTGCTGCCAGACGGTGAAGGCATCAGCCCCGGTACGTGCGATACTCAGCAACGCTCATGCGATGCCGACGTGGATGGCAGTGCTGGTATATGGGGCCATGGGCGGACAGGAATTGCTGAGCCTGCCGCGGTGAGGTGAAGCGCTTCATCCGCCGTTCGCGTTGGCGGGTTGTCTGGTGTGAATGGTCGGCGCGGTTATTGAGATAGCGACTTTGCCGGTGCTCCACTCCGGGGATGATCTTGGCCTTGGCGGCAGCGTACGACTTCAGTTTGTCGGTGACCACGACACGCGGCACATAACGCACGCCCTTCAGCAGTTTTTTGAAAGAGCGCTTGGCCGCCTTGGTGTTGCGCCGGCTCTGCACCAGGATGTCGAGCTCCACACCATCCTGGTCAACCGCGCGCCAGAGGTAGTGCTGGACGCCGTTGATCTTGAGGAACACCTCGCCCAAGTGCCAGCGATCGCCGGGCCGTGGACGCCGTCGGTGGAGCCGATTGGCGAAGGTCTGGGCGAACTTGCGGCACCAGCGCCGGACCGTCTCGTATGAGACCTCGACACCGCGCTCGGCCAGGAGCAGTTCGACATCGCGAAAGCTGAGCGGGAACGTGTGGTACAGCCAAACCGCATGCGCGATCAGCTCGGCGAGAAAGCGGTGGCGATAATGCGGATCGGGCTCGCGTCTCATCCCGCTACCATGCCCAGCGCACCTCCGGCTCGCCAGCCCCGCAGTTTATGTGACGATGCCAATGGAACCATCCGGGTTGGTGAAGGTGCTCATGCCCGGTAACCTGCCATGCTGGAATGTCCACCGCCAACCTGACAACAACAGTGTCACAGGCCAGCTGCTGGACAATCAACACACATCATACGGACCGGTCCGCCCACGCCCCGCTGGTGGCGATCCCCCGTGCCGCCGTCTCGATCAGCTGGTATTTCACACTGCTGACGGTGGCTTCCCGGAACCAGTTGATCAGGTCGCCCCAGGGATCGACGATCTTGGCGAGGCCGGAGACGAACGCGACGACCGCACCGACGTCGATGTGTCCCTGCACCACGTACCAGCCGCCGATGCCAAGAACCACCGCGACGCCGAGGTGGTGCAGCAGGTTCATCAGGAAGTTCATCCCGAACTTCAGCGTGTAGATGCCCATGTTCAGCGCGAAAACGGTATCGATGCGCCTGGGCTGGTCCCGGCTGTCGGCCACCGTGCTTCCGGTGCTGCCGATTATGTTGCTGCTGATCTGGCGCAGCGTCCTGATGCGCATTGCCGCCCGCCGGTTGATCGCCCGCTGGATCAGCGGCACGATGATCATCTGCGGCAGGAAAACCAGCGCGCTGACCAACGCGAATTCCAGCCGCAGATGGGCGATGTAGATGAGCACGCTGACCAGAATGCCGGTCTGGAGCAAGGGTTCGGACACGCTGATGCCGACGAAGTTGCCGATCGGTTCCGCTTCTGACAGGACCAGCGCGATTTCCACGCCCTCCTCTTCCTGTGAACCGTGCCGGCGCGGAACGCAGCGGGCCAAGTCGAGGATGGTCATGCGCAGATGCCGCACCGCCCTTTCGCTGACCCAGCCACGGTAGAGGTTCAGGATGAACTTGAGCACACCTTCGAGGAGCGCGATGCCGAAATAGGCGACCGACAGCCAGACGATCGCGGACAGCGATCTCGACGAAATGGCATCATTGACGATGCGCCGCTGGATCTCGAGCGGCCAGATGCTCAAAAGGAAGACCATCACGGAAAGGACCGCCAGCCCGACCTGATGCTTGCCGCTGTGGCGCCAGACATAGCCGCCGATCGACACAGGCAGCGGTCCATTGCCTTGTCCGCGAAGCGCAAATCCCGCGGCTGCCCGTTCTTCCATCATGCCGGCGCGCCTGACGCCGCCCGCCGCGGATGCCACCGGCCGACCATGGCAGCGCTGTCGAAACCGTTCTTCATGTCGCCCGTCTCCCTTGTGCGTTGCACCGCCACGCATCACTCGTAGCGCAGCGCTTCGATCGGCTGGAGGCGGGACGCCTTGCGGGCCGGGTAGAAGCCGAAGAAGACACCGACCACGGCTGCAAAGCCGACTGCCAGGAGGATCGCCGGCACGCTCAATTCCGTCTGCCAATGCGCCCAGCGCGCGATGGTGAAGGACACGGCGGCACCGACGGCGATCCCGATCAGCCCGCCCGTCAGCGACAGCGTCAATGCTTCGATCAGGAACTGGCTCAGGATGTCGCGGCTGCGCGCTCCGACGGCAAGGCGCAGTCCGATTTCCCGGGTTCGCTCGGTCACGCTGACCAGCATGATGTTCATGATGCCGATCCCGCCCACCACCAGCGACACCGAGGCCACCGCCGCCAGCAGCAGCGTCAGCACGCGAGACGATGCCTCCTGTGCCTGGGCGACCTCCGACAGGTTGCGGATCCAGAAATCATCGTCCTGTGCCGGCTGAAGACGGTGGCGCTGCCTCAGCAGGTCGTGGATCTGCGTCCCGGCGGCGTGCATGTCGGCACCCTCGCGCATCTTGACCAGGATGGCGCCCACCGCCCGCCGGCTCACCTCGCTGCCGCCCAGCACGCGGTTGCGCGCCGTGTTCAGAGGCATGACGACTGTGTCGTCCTGATCCTGCCCCTGCATGCTTTGGCCCTTGCGGTCGAGCACGCCGATCACGGTGAACGGCACCTTCCTGATGCGGATCAGTTGCCCGACCGGATCCGCGCTGCCGAACAGCGTGGCCGCCACGGTCTGGCCGAGCAGGGCCACCTTGGCCGCGCGGTCCTCTTCCGCCTGTTCGAAGGGCCTGCCCTGGACAACGCCCCAATCCCGCGCCGCCAGAAAGCCGGAGGTGGTGCCGATGATAACGGTCGACCAATTGAGATTGCCGTAGATGATCTGGGCGGTGCCGCGTACGCCCGGCGACGCGACCAGAATCTCGGGGATTTCCCGTTGCAGGGCCTGGGCATCGTCGTCGCTCATCGTCATCTGGGTGCCGAAGCCCAGCCGCACGCCGCCGGAGGTGATCGCGCCGGACACCACGATGATGAGGTTGGAGCCGAGGCTGTCGATCTGCTGGGCGATGCGCGCTTCCGCTCCGGCGCCGACCGCGATCATGGTGATGACCGACGCCACCCCGATGATGATCCCCAGCATGGTCAGCACGCTGCGCATCAGGTTGAGGCGCAGCGCCGCCAGCGCGATGCGGATGGCGGACAGGGTGGTCATGTCGCGGTCTCCATCTCCTGCCGGCCCGCCAGCATCTCCGATGCCTTGCGGGAGGGTGCGACCGGCCGGTCACCGATCAGCCTGCCGTCGCGGAAACTCAGCGTGCGCCGGGCGAAGGCGGCGATGTCCGGCTCGTGTGTCACCAGCACGACCGTGATGCCGCGCGCGTTGAATTCCTGGAACAGCGCCATGACTTCGACGCTGGTGCGCGAGTCGAGTGCACCGGTCGGTTCGTCGGCGAGGATCAGCAGCGGGTCGTTGACCAGCGCGCGGGCGATGGCGACGCGCTGCTGCTGGCCGCCCGACAGTTGCGAGGGATGATGCCATGCCCGCCCGGCAAGGCCGACCTCGGTCAGGCGGGCCAGGGCGCTACGCCGACGCTCCTGAGCGGACACGCCCGCGTAGACAAGCGGCAGCTCCACATTTTCAACCGCGGGCGTGCGGGGCAGCAGGTTGAAGCCCTGGAACACGAAGCCCACCAGGCGATTGCGCACCCCCGCCAGTTCGTCGGGCGCAAGGTGCGACACGTCGCACCCGTCCAGGCGGTAGAGGCCGGCACTGGGGCTGTCGAGGCAGCCGAGCAGGTTCATGAAGGTGGATTTGCCCGATCCCGACGGTCCCATGACAGCCACGAACTCGCCAGCGGCGATGCGCACCGACACGTCGTCCAGGGCGAGCAGGGGCACGTCCCCCAATCGGTACTCCTTGCTCAGGTGTTCGGTCTCGATCAGCCAGTTGCCCATGGTCGGGCTCCCCGGTGGAAGGCGCGCCCGTCAGCGGCGCGGATGTCAAAGACGAGGTCCGCCGCCCATGGACGGCATCGTGCCGGAGGCCGCAGCCGGGGTGGTTTCGCCAAGGATGACCCGTTCGCCGGCAGACAGCCCGCCCTCGACGACCTCCACCACGGTCCCGTCGGACGTGCCGAGACGAAGAGGGCGGCGTTCCGGCTGGCCGGAAGCGCCGAGCACCCAGACCTCGCCCGCCTGTGGCGATGGCGGCGCATCCGGTGGGGTGGCCTTGGCTGGGCGGTAGCGCAGAGCGGCGTTGGGAACCAGCAGCACGTCGTCGCGATGCTCGACGACGATGCTGACGTTGGCGGTCAGGCCGGGCAGGAGCGCCAGATCGGGATTGGGCGCCGAGATGACCACGTCGTAGGTGACGACGTTCTGTACGACCTGGGGTGCCTTGCGGATCTGGAGCACGGAGCCGGTGAAGCCGCGGCCGGGGTAGGCGTCCACGGTGAAGTGCACCTCCTGGCCCACCCGCACCATCCCGACATCCGCCTCGTCCACGGATGCGTCCACCTGCATGGCCGCCAGATCCTGGGCGATGGTGAAGAGCACCGGGGCCTGCAGGCTGGCCGCAACGGTCTGGCCGCGATCGACATTGCGCTGGATGACGGTGCCGTCCACCGGAGCGACGATACGCGTATGCTCCAGATTGATGCGCGCGCCGTGATAGGCCGCCTCCTTCTGCTGCACCAGGGCCGTCGCGCCCGCAAGGTTCGCCTGGGCGAGACTCAGCTGGGCCCCGGTGGACCGGACCATGGCCTGTTGGCTGACCTCCTGCGCGCTCAGCGCCTCGACATCGGCCCGGGCGGCGTCGCTGGCGGACTTGGCGCTGTCACGGTCCGAAGCGGACGCATTTCCCCGCTCGAAAAGCTGTTGGGTGCGTTCGAAACTGGTCCTGGCGTTGAACAGGAGCGCCTGCGATTTGCGCAGCTGGGCTTGGACATTGGTCAGAGCCGCGCGCGTGGCCTCCAGGTCGGCGGTTGCGCGTGCGACAGCAGCCCGCTGGGTTTCGATGCCAGACCGGGCGACGGCGAGGTCGCCGGCCGCCTGCGCTACCTGCGTCTCGAACACCGCAGGATCGATCCGGGCGATCAGTTGGCCGGTCTTCACCTCGGTGTTGAAATCAGCGAGCAACTCGCTGATCTGCCCTGAAACCTGGGATCCGACCTGCACGGTGACGACCGGATTGACGGTGCCGGACGCGGTGATCGATGCGGTGACCGCGCCGCGGGTCACCGATCCGGTCCGATAGATGGGGGCGGGGGTGTGGGTGCCCATCCCGTAATAGAGCAGCCCCGCCGTGCCCAGCAGCGCGAGCAGGATCCCCAGCAGCCAGCCGGCGTGCCTGAAGGCGCTTCGGCCGGGTGGGGCCGGAATGGTCGAGCGTTCGTGGCTCGATCCGTGATCGGTCAGCGGCAGAGTCATCGGCCATCTCCGCGGCCATCTCCGGAAGGACCGGGTCCACGGTCCATGCCATTGCCGCAGGCTATCCGTCAGGCGACTTGCGGCATTGACGTGCATCAAGATCGACGAAGCTGCATCGGGTTACCACAACAGGCGTACCGCCTGCCTGGGCGAGGGGTGAACCGTCAGTTCGATCGCCACACCGCCCTGTCGAGCTTGGCGCGCGTAATCAGCCGGCTGGAATTGGCCAAGTCGAAAATAGCGACGGAATCTCAGTACATGCCCGTGGTCTATGGACGTGCAGGCAGCCAGCCAACGTCGTTGCAGTGAGGACAACCTCTCCCGTCGCAGGTTGGGCAGATAACCCAGTCGTCAATGCTCCATCGGATGACGACTTCTCCTTCGCATCGGCCGGACGCGGTCTGGGTTATGCATCCATCAAAGACGGGGGCCAGCGCGTAGTAGGGTTTTCCACACGCAAGGCAAACAGCTATTGGCTGGTTCTTCGTGATCATTGCAGCCTCCAAGCATTCGGACTGCATCAGTAATAATTAAAATAACTCTGAAAGACGTGAGCGTCTACGAGCGACGATGTCGCAGGCCTTTGAATGAAAAATAAGCCTCTCGATTGACCGGAATCTTCACAAATGGAACGACGCACAATCTTGTCTTTCCTCCTGTTCAGTATTGCAGCATCGGTGTGGCTTTCCGTTCCAATGCCAGTCCTAGGGTGCCGCACGCAGATCGCGCTTGAGGATCTTGCCGATGATCGACGTAGGCAGGGCCGAGCGGAACTCGACCTTCGATGGCCGTTCGAAACGGGACAGGCGGGGAACAAGGAATGCGTGGAGGTCACTCTTAGACAGCGTGGTGCCGGGCGTCAGGACGATGAACGCCTTGACCGTCTGGCCGCGCACCGGATCCGGTTCACCGATCACCGCGACGTCGTTCACCGCCGGGTGTTCACGGATGGCCGCTTCGACGACGCGCGGGTAGATGTGCTGGCCACCGGCAATGATGAGGTCCTTCAGCCGGTCGACGATGTGGAGATAGCCGTCCTCGTCGAGAAAGCCGATGTCGCCCGTGTGGAGATGTCCGCCGGCCATCGCCTTCGCGGTCGCTTCGTCGTCGCTCCAATAGCCGGCCATGAGTTGGGGACCCCTGACACACACTTCCCCAACCCTGCCGACCGGTTGGGGCGTCCTGCCGTCCTCCACCGATACGATCTCGACGACGGTACCCGGCAGCGGCAGCCCGGCCGATCCCGGTTTGGTGGTACCTTCGTAGGGGGTGCAGGTGACGACGGGCGAGGCCTCCGTCAGGCCGTACCCCTCGACCAGCCTGCTGCCGGTCATCGCCTGGAAGCGCTCCTGCAGCAGCGGCGGCAGGCTGTCGCCGCCCGAGATGCACAGCCGCAGCGACGACAGATCATGGAGGGCTGCGGTGGGGCAGTCGATGAGCGCCTGGAAAAGCCGCGGGACGCCGGTCATCATGGTCGGGCGCTTGTTCTGAATGGTGGCAAGAATCTCCCGCACGTCAATCCGCGGCAGCAACACCAGCTCGGCGCCGAGCGCAATGCCGAAGTTCATCACCGCGGTCATGCCGAACACATGGAACAGCGGCAGTACGGCGAGGAGGCGCTCCTGTTCCGCGGCGCTTCCTGTGAGCCAGTCCCGGCACTGGCAGGCGTTCACGCAGAGGCCGGCATGGGTAAGGACCGTCCCCTTGGGCAGTCCGGTGGTGCCGCCGGTATATTGGATGACGGCCGGTGCATGCTGCGGATCGATGCCGACCGACGCACAGCGGCCGTCGTTGGCGAGCAGACTGGAAAAGGAGAGATGGCGTCCGTCATCCGGAAAATGGGCGATGTCCCCCCGGTGCAACAGGGGATACAGCCAGTTCTTCGGAAAGGGCAGGCTTTCTGCCAGGGAGGCGACGAAGATCCGGCGCAGCCGGCCCGGCCATCCGACCGCCGACAGGGTGGCCTGGAACCTTGGCAGGTCGAGGGTTATCAGGATTTCGGCGGCGGAGTCGGCGATCTGCCGCTCAAGCTCCAACTCGGCATTCAGCGGGTTGGCGTTCACCACCGTCCCTCCAGCCTTGAGGATGGCATAGAAGGCGATGACGAAATAGGGACAGTTGGGCAGCAGAAGCATGACCCGTGTCCCCTCGCCGACACCCAGTTCCTGCAGCCCCTTGGCGATCCGTTCGACCAGATCGAGGGTTTCACCGTAGGAATGGCGCCGCCCGAGGAAATCCATGCAGGACCGGTCCCGGTGGGTCGCGGCCGCCTCCTCGAGCAGTGCAGGCAGGGACCGCGCCGGCGGCGGGCGGCGCCAGTCCAATCCGGGAGGATAGCTGCGCTCCCAGGGGTAGGTGATCCCATGCGCGCCTGCCATGGCATCGGTGATGGACCTGTTCATGACGTTGGTTCCGAACACGGGTGTGCCGGACACAGCCTATCGGACCTGCCGGGACCGCCTCTTGATGCAGGTTAAAGCTGTTGTCCTGCCACCATTCCCCGAAGGATGTCTGAAGCAGACCGGGGCGAAGCCTCACTGCGTGCCGAGGATGCACAGCGGGGACTTGGCAGAAGCCTTCGCCTCATCCGGCATAGTCTCTGCGCTCTGTCTGCCTTTTCCTTCAGGGTCTTCTTCCGTGCCCTCCGATTCCGGCAGCGGCTTCGGCAGTTCGTCCGCGGTCAGGGTTTCGCGCTCCAGCAGGCTTCTTGCCCCTTGCTCCAGCACGGCGTGGTTCCTGCGCAAAATGTTGGAGGCGCGCGACGCGGCGGCCTCGACCAGGGTGCGGACCGCCGCATCTATGCGGCTGGCCGACGCTTCGCCGTAATGCCGGGGTTGCCAGAAGGCGCCCTGGGGTTGACCGAGAAGATGGCCCGGCTCGGTGTCATAGCAGACCGCCCCCAGCGTTTCGTCCATGCCGTACCGCATCACCATGCCCCTGGCGATGTCCGTGACCTTCGCCAGATCGTCGGCTCCGCCCGTCGACACCTCGCCGAATACGATCTGTTCCGCAACCCGGCCGGCCATCAGGACGGTCATCTTGTCTTCCAGCTCGTGGCGGCCCATCAGGAAGCGATCCTCTGTCGGACGCTGGATGGTGTAGCCGAGCGCCCCGATGCCGCGCGGGATGATCGACACCTTCTGGACCGGATCGGTGCCGGGGATCGCCATGGCGACCAGGGCGTGCCCCATCTCGTGGTGGGCGACGATGGATCGTTCGTGCAGGCTGAGAATACGGGATTTCTTTTCCAAACCGGCGACGATCCGTTCGATGGCGGCCTCGAAATCCCCAGTCGACACGGCGTCGGCGTCCCGTCTCGTGGCGATCATCGCCGCCTCGTTGACCAAATTGGCGAGGTCGGCACCGGTGAAGCCCGGGGTCAGAGCCGCCAGGTGGGCGAGGTCCACGTCCGGGTCGAGAGGTACCTGCCTGGTGTGGATCCCCAGGATTTGCGCGCGTCCGGATTTTTCCGGCCGATCCACCAGGATCTGCCGGTCGAACCTTCCCGCGCGGAGCAGGGCCGGATCGAGGATTTCCGGGCGATTGGTTGCCGCCAGCAAAACCAGCCCGGCACTGGGGTCGAAGCCGTCCAGTTCGGCCAGAAGCTGGTTGAGCGTCTGTTCCTTCTCGTCGTGCCCGCCCAGCATCGGCAATGATCCGCGCGCACGGCCGAGCGCGTCGAGTTCATCGATGAAGATGATGGCCGGCGTGCGCGCCCGTGCGAGCGTGAACAGGTCCCGCACCCTCGCGGCCCCGACACCCACGAACATCTCGACGAATTCCGATCCGTTGGTCGAAATGAAGGGAACCTTGGCTTCGCCGGCGACGGCCCTGGCCAGCAGCGTCTTGCCGGTTCCAGGCGGACCCACCAGCAGAATCCCCTTGGGCACATGGGCGCCCAGGCGCGAAAATTCCTGCGGATTCTGCAGGAACTCCACGACCTCCCGCAATTCCTCCTTCGCCTCGTCGACACCGGCGACATCGTCGAACCTGATGGAGACATCGGTCTCGGCGAACAGCTTGGCCTTGCTGCGGCCGATCGACAGCAGGCCTCCGCCCGCCCGCATGCCGGACATCCCGGCCAGGCTCCACACGGCGAACAGGATCAGGAGCCAGCCGAACCAACTGGCGATGCCCGATGCCCAGCCGGACCCGCTGATGCCGCTGAAGGGGATGTGACGGGCCGAGAGATCGCGGGCGATGTCGGGCGCGACACGGACGGTCTCGAACGTCCGCGACCCGTTGGGCAGAGGTTCGCTCAGCGTACCAGTCAGGGTGGTTTCGCCGACCATGACCTGTTCGATCTTGCCGCGATCCAGCAGATCCTGGAACTGGCTGTAGGGTATCGTTTGCGCTTGATGAACGCCGGGGAGCGCCCACAGCAGGAACAGCCCGACCCCGATCGACAAGGCAAGGGAAAGCCACAACAGCAGGTCGGCGCCGCGGTCGCTGTCCTTCCTGTCGTCCATGACACCTCCCGCTGCGGCCGGAGCCGCCCATATGCCTTGCCCGATACCCTGAAGGCTGCAGGGGCGTCCGCGTCCTGTCCTTTACTCAGGTTAAGGCCGGCACCGTGAAGCCGTGGATCAATGGCGCTATTCTCCCGATGCAGTTGCACGGATACCGTTCAGGGAGTTCGCCAAAGGAGTCCGGACCGCCATGGCCAAACCTGCTCCTCCCCAGCCAGCTACATCCGCCGAACTGGTGCCCGAGCTGAACGTCGGATTGCAGAAGCTGTGCTTTCTGATCGTCAAGGCCCGTGAATTCGACGCCAAGGTGGAGCCGTCCGATTTGGATGAGGGCTCCAACCCGAGCGATGACGGCATGCGGGCGGTGCTGGAGGATTACGCCGACGATCCGACCCTGGCTGAACTGAAGGACGCCATCGACGGCCTCGACGATGACGAGGTGGTCGATGTGATCGCGCTGGTCTGGCTGGGGCGCGGCGATTTCTCAGCGGACGAATGGGCCGAGGCGCAGGCGCTGGCCCGGGAACGCCACACGGCCCGTTCCGCGGATTACCTCATCGGCATCCCCAACCTGGGAGACTGCCTGGAGGAGGGTGCCGCCCAGCTCGGTTTTTCCTGCGAGGAATTCGAAATCAACCGGCTTTAGGACGGATCGGCGGCGGAATGGTTGAGACGCGGTTTCGGCATCCGTCGCGGTCCGGCGGGGCCAAGCGACGGGGCCGAGCCGCAAGCTCCACTCAGAAATGATCGCGCACGGCCGCGCGGATGCGGCGGATGTCATCGTCGACCTGCGCGGGCGTGGTGTGCGGCCCCAGATCGTCGAAATGCAGATGCTCGACCACCTTGATGCCGCACAGTCCCATGATCGCAACGTCCTGTGTCACCGTGAAGGCCTGTCTCTCACCGGTCGCTTCCAGAAAGGCCATCGGGGCGCCGGAACTCGTGACGATCAGCCCCTTGCGCCCATGCAGTTTGCCCTCGACCTCCTCGCCCCGCATCTCCCAGGCAAATCCGTAACTGAAGACACGGTCCACATAGCCTTTCAGCATCGCCGGCATGCCGGCCCACCAGATCGGAAACACGAAGGAAACCGCTTGGGACGCCGTGATGATGTCCTGCTCGCGCTGGATGTCTCCGGGTACCGGACCCGTGCCGGCAAGTTCCTCTTCCGAAAGAACCGGGTTGAAGCCCATGGCGTAGAGGTCGCGGACGGTGACCGCGTGCCCGCATTGCTCCAACTCATCCACATAGGCGCCCACCGCCTGCCGGATGAAGCTGCCGGACCGCGGATGCGCGAAAACGACGACGTGCTTCATGACACTCCTCCCGTTCCGGGCTCGCGCGGCGCGCGGCCGAGTTTCTGTTCCAGTTCCACGACCGCGCGCAGCGTCTTGACCACGCTGTCCGGCGTCAGGCTGATGGAGTCGATGCCGAGGCGCACCAGGAACTCGGCGATCTCCGGATAGTCCGAGGGCGCCTGTCCGCAGATGCCGCAAGGCCGGCCATTGCGCCGCGCGCCCTCCACGGCTTGGCGCAGGAAGGCCAGCACGCCGGGATCCCGCTCATCGAAATCGAAGGCGACCAGAGGGCTGTCACGGTCCACCCCGAGCGTGAGTTGCGTCAGGTCGTTCGACCCGATGGAGAAGCCGTCGAACCTTTGGGCGAACTCATGCACCAGCAGCACGTTGTTGGGGATTTCACACATCACGTAGACCTCGAGGCCGTCATGCCCGCGCTCCAGCCCGTGGCGCGCCATGGCGGCGATCACCCGGTCGGCTTCCTCCAGACGGCGGCAGAAGGGCACCATCACCTTCACGTTGGTCAGCCCCATCTCGCCACGCACGCGGGCGAGTGCCCGACATTCCAGCGCAAAGCCTTCCTCATAGGCGGGATGGGCGTAGCGCGCGGCCCCCCGGAAGCCCAGCATCGGGTTCTCCTCGACCGGCTCGAACCATCTCCCGCCAAGCAGGGAAGCGTATTCGTTCGTCTTGAAATCGGACAGCCGGACGATCACCGGGCGCGGGAAGAAGGCCGCCGCGATGGTGCCGACCCCCTCCGACAGGCGCTCCACGAAATAGGCGCTGCCGTCCGGGTGGTTGCGGGTCAGGTGGGCGATGCGGGCCCGCACGTCGGCGTCCTCGACACGCTCCGGGTGGACGAGCGCCATCGGATGGACCTTGATGGCCTCGTTGACGATGAACTCCATGCGCGCCAGCCCGACACCGTCCACCGGCAGCCGGCCGGTCTGGAATGCCTGATCGGGATTGCCGAGGTTCACCATGATGCGCGTCTGCGGCCGCGGCAGCCGGCCAAGATCCAGGCGCTCCACCCGGTACGGCACGGCGCCGTCATAGACCTTGCCGGTTTCACCCTCCGCGCAGGAGACGGTCACCGTCTGCCCATCGCGCAGGGCCTCCGTCGCGCGTTCGGCTCCGACCACGGCCGGAATGCCCAATTCTCTGGCCACGATGGCGGCATGGCAGGTCCGGCCACCCCGGTTGGTGACGATGGCGGCGGCCGTCTTCATCACCGGCTCCCAATCCGGCGTCGTGGTGTCGGCCACCAGAACCTCGCCCGGACGGAAGGCCGACAGATGGTGGGTGTCGGTCACCACGCGCACCGTCCCGGTGGCCATGCGCCCGCCGACGGCGCGTCCCGACGCGAGCACGGTCCCCTTCGCCTCCGAAACGAAGCTCTCCAGTTCCAGCACCGTCTGCTGGGAGGCGACCGTCTCCGGCCGTGCCTGGACGATGTAGAGGCCGCCGTCCAGTCCGTCCTTGGC
The DNA here is from genome assembly GCF_946480385.1 of uncultured Azospirillum sp. The sequence continues at coordinate 43,351 of NZ_CAMLJP010000018.1, read as the reverse complement.
CCATTCGATGTCCATGGGCTGGCCATAATGGTCCTCGATCCGGATGGCGTATCCGGCAAGCCGCAGCACCTCCTCGTCGGTCAGACAGAAGCGCTCCCGGTCGGCGTCGGGGGTGGGGACGGTCCGCGTCGGCTCGCGCGTACGGCCGGGCCGGTAAACCATCTTCACCTGCTTCTCGCCCAGCCGCCGCCGCAGCACCGCGCGGTGGCCTTGCCGGAAGGTCGCCTTGTGCACATAGAACTCGTCGGGATCGACCGCCCCCTGGACGACCGTTTCCCCCAGCCCATAGGCGCCGGTGATGAACACGGCATCGCGGAACCCCGATTCCGTATCCAGCGTGAACATCACCCCGGCCGAGGCGAGGTCGGAACGCACCATTTTCTGCACGCCGACCGACAGCGCGACCTTGAAGTGGTCGAAGCCCTGGTCGATCCGGTAGGAGATGGCCCGGTCGGTGAACAGCGAGGCGTGGCAGCGCCGCACCGCGTCGAGCAGCATGGCCTCTCCGGACACATTCAGATAGGTCTCATGCTGGCCGGCGAAACTGGCGGTCGGCAGGTCCTCCGCAGTGGCCGAACTGCGGACTGCGACAGTCAGTCCCTCCCCGTACTCGGCCAGCAGGGCGCGGAAAGCCGTGCGCAGCTGCGCCTCCATCGCCGGTGTGAGGCCGGCCGAGTAGACGATGTCGCGCGCACGGGCGCCGGCGCGGGCAAGCCGGGCCACGTCACTCTTATCCAGCCCGTCAAGCAGCGCGTGGAGGTCCTCCCACGCCTTGGCCGCGGTCAGCGCATCGCGGAAGGCCGCCGCGGTCAGGGCGAAGCCGTCCGGCACCTCGACCCCCAGCGGCTTCAGGTGCCGGTACAGTTCACCGAGCGACGCGTTCTTGCCGCCGACCAGGGCGACGTCGTCGCGCCCGAGGTCGGAGAACCAGCGGATGTATGCGGTGTCCGGCATATCCGGCCTCCTTGTTCCGGCTCCCCTGTCCCATCGGCGCAGCATGGCCGGGTGGCGGGTTCGCCTCGTGCTCGCGGGCGTGACGGGTCGCTAGCCGACGACATGATGCTTGCCGACCGGGTTGACCGTGGTCGCCTGCGGGCCTTGGGCGCTTTCCTTCTCGGCGATGCTCAGGCGGACCTCCTGGTCAACCTTCAGGGCGTCGAAGGACCCGTCCGCCACGCTGTTGCGGTGGAAATAGACCTCCTGCCCGTCCGTCGTTTCGATAAAGCCGTAGCCGTCTTCGGCGAACAGGCGGACCACGCGGCCGTGCAAGGGAACCACATGCGTCTTCACGTCCGTCCGGCGGCGGCGCGCGTAGTCCTCCAACTCCCGGCGGGCCGCGTCGAACGCGTCGCGCACGGCGACTCTCGGATTTTCGTGAGCGTGGTCCTCGGGCTTGGCGTGACGCACGGCCAGCTTTTCCCCCGGCACCGTCAGGTCGATCCGGACCGCATAGAGCTTGCCCTGATGCTGGTACCGGTGTGGCGCGTCGATGGTCACATGGCACGCCATGATGTGGTCGAAGAACCGCTCCAGTTTGGCGGCATGCTCCCGCACGACCGTCTCCAGGGCGGGCGACGGTTCCAGATTGTCGAAGGTGATCTGCACCGGGAATTGCATGGCATTCCTCCTGTCGGTTGCCACCTGTCAGCGGCCGTGCACCACCCTTGAGTTCGGCGTTCGCCAGAGTGTGCCAGCGAGCGGCGCGTTCCACGACCGTCACCTCGACCGTAAGGAGCAGACCAGCCACCTGGGATGCACAGCGCGCTGGCAGCCATTCTGGCGGCTCCAGGAGTGCCGGCGTTAACCTGGATCAAGCGGCGACCCGAAGTCTTGCGGTCTAATGATCCGAGCCAACAATCCCGCAGCCAGCCATCCAGGAGGATGTCGCCATGGAACCCTCAGGCATGAAGCCTCTGAGCCAGCGGCTTACTTCCGAGGACATCGTGGAGACGGTCGGCCGGATCGACAATGCAAGCATTGCCGCCATTCTGGAAACCGGAGCGAGCCGTGAGGAACTGCTCCAGGCATTTGCCTGGTTCTCCCAGGAGAGCGACACGATGGGAGAGGCGCACCATGCACTGTCCGGCCGTGTCGAACAGGTGTACTGCATCCTGATTGGCGACAGCGAGTTCCCGGACCCGCGATAGCGGCCGGCCGTTCGCCTTCGCAAGGGCTTTCGCCACTTCCAAGTCGGCGCGGCGCCGGGAAAACATGGTGTGATCGGGAACCGGAGGATCCGGGCCGGGCAGGCGCATGAGCGAGCCCGGCAAACCCTCTGTCTGACGCCGTGGACGGCCAAAGGCGAGGCGCTGCATCAGCCCGGCCTCGATGGCTATGTCCAAGTAGCGGGGAGTTTCCGTGTACGGCATCTGGGGCTCGGCTTCGGCAGGTGGCTTCTATACCCACTCCCCCTCCTGACCGCCGCCAGCCAGAAATTTCTGCACCTATTTTGTAAATTCCTATCATCTTGGGTAGAGCACAATCAATTCTGTATAGGTCATCGCATATTTGACTCAGATCAAATCATCCATCCTTCCCGGGGTGCAAGTTCTGTATACTCAGTGAATTTCCCAATCCTCGACGTCGTTCCATGACAGTTCTGTGGGGACGAACCATGTCGTCATCGCATGGCTTTTCGAAGAGCGAAGCACTCTACGCGGAACTCTTGAGTTTTTCTGTTGCGGCACTCGCAACCGGTTCGCACAGCGATCACGCTCTCCTGCTGCTGCACGAACGCTACCGGGAATCCGAAGACGGGGAAACAGCCCGGCGGACGTGGCTGCTGCGCTCGCTGATCAGCACCCCGGCCCAAACGCCGCTCGGCGTCGCCATCAAGCTGACCGTGGCCTGCCGTCTCGACGGCCACCTGGATGCCGCCCAGGAAGCGGCGGAAGGTCCCATCGGTAGCCACATCATCGTTTCCGCTCTGATCGACTCGCTGGCGCAGGCCGAACTGCTCCCCCGGCTGCGACCGGCAAACCCGAGCGAGCCAAGACATTAGGTAAATGCGAGAAAGGCGTCCCATGCGGTCCGAATGCCAATCCTGCCCGGTTCGACGCGACGGGCTATGCGCAAGCGCCTCCGACGCGCAACTCCAGGCGCTCGGCACCATCAAGCACCCGCTCTGGCATGTGCCTGCGGGCGGCTGCGTCTTCGCCGAAGGGGATGGCAGCGAGATGGTGTTCATCATTCGCCGCGGCTGGGCCGCGGTGTCCGTCTTCCACGAGAACGGGCGTCGCCAGGTGCTTCGCTTCGCCATGCCCGGAAGCATGGTCGGGTTCGAGACGACCGCCGACGGCTGCATGCCCTGCACGGTGGAGGCGCTGACCGATCTCACTGCCTGTCCGATCCCGCGCCAGTCGCTGATGCGGTTCTGCCAGACCGCACCGGAACTGACGTTGCGGATGTGGTCGCTTCTGGCGGCGGAGACGATTTCTGACTGGCGTCTGCTGGGCGGGCTCGGTACCTGCACCGCCGCCGAGCGGATCGCCCGCCTGCTCGTCGCGCTGTGCCAACGCCAGAACCGGGAGACCGGCGCCTGTGTGGATGACGCCCGTGTGGATGAGTTCGCGCTCCCGATCAGCCAGACGGTGATCGCCGACGCGACCGGCCTGACTTCGGTTCATGTCTGCCGGACCTTGAAGGAGATGCGGGCCGCCGGACTGCTGTCGTTCACCAAGGGGCGCCTGCGCGTGATGGACTGGCCGCGATTGGCCAATCTGGCGGAGATGTCCGAGACGCCGGCGCCCTCCTCCGCATTCCTGCCGCCGCCTCCGGGGTTGGAGCCGGACACATGGTGCGGGGGTGCTTGGCACAATGCATCCGGCCGATGCCATGGATCATCGCCCATATCATCGCCCATCGGCCCCTCGTGACAAGCTGGCCGTGACCGAATGGCCGTGACCAGGTGGCGTAGGCAAGACCGGCCCACGCCACCTGGTCCGCATCGCCTGAGAAGCCCCGCTCCCTGCAACTCCCCTCCCAGCCGGTCCGCGTCTCAATCGGCGTGCCAATTCACCCTGAGGAAGCACTCGCCCTCGGCGTACTTCCACGTCACTTCACCGTGGTGATGGTGAGCGAGCGCTTCGGCGATACGCCGGGGCAAGTGAAGATCTGTGGTCGTCACGTTGATCCCGTCGGCGTCGTCGTGGATGTCCATGATCCTGTTGAGCGGATGGTCGGCGGTCTCGAGTTTCTCCTGATGACGGACCTGCGCAATGATCTCGGGACGATGGGCTTGTACGAAGGCGCCGCTCATCGTCAGGATGCCGGCCGGGATCCGCTCCTCGATGCGCTGGCAGGCCTGGCAGACGGTCTCCGTCGCATCGGCGGGCCTCGCCCCCCACCGCCAGCGACCGTCCTCGTAGACCGCGTGGCAGCGTGAACAGACGCTGGGATCGGCGGGTTTGAGGTCCGATTTGTAGGGGTCGTGCTCCTTCTCCTGGATCAGCCGGTCTCGCCGTTCCGGTTGCAGGCGGTCGTCGATGGCCGAGCGGCGGTTCTGAGGTTTTTGTCCCATGGCCACGTACTCCCCGGTGAGCGGAAAGCGGTATACTCGCGCCCAGGCAAAACACCGCCTTAACCTGGATAAATCCGTTTGCGATTGACTGAAGATTCACCGTTGGGGTCGATCAGGTTAACCTGGATCAAGGTGGGCTGCGATTTTTGGCGCGACGGTACGGAACCTATCCTCCGCTGCAGGAGACGGTTCATGATCAAGCATATTCTTGTCCTGCTCGATGGTGACGCCGCCGACGAACGGGCGCTGAACGCCGCCTTTACCCTCGCCAAGCTGTTCCATGGGCATGTTGATGCCGTCCACGTTCGGCCCGACCCGCGGGTAGCCATTCCACCGGTTGCCGAGGGCTTCTCAGCCGACATGCTGGAGCGCCTGATCCGGGAGGCGGAGCAGGCGGACCAGGAACGGGCATCGCACGCAAGGCACAGCTTCGACACCGCGGTTGCGAACGCCGGCATTCACAGCGTCGGCTATCCTGACGCCGATACCGCCATCACGTCCGGTTCCATCACAGCGACTTGGCGCGAAATGGTTGGCCAGCCGGAGGATGTTCTCATTCAGCGTGGGCGCTGTGCCGACCTCCTCCTGTTCGCGCAGCCATTCGATGCTCCGGCCAATGTCCTGCGGCTGGAGACGGCATTGTTCGAAGCCGGTCAGCCGATCCTGCTGGCGGCACCAGGCATGGATGGAGAGGCGCTTTCATCGGTCGCAATCGCCTGGGACGGCAGCCGGCAAGCGGCAAGGGCGATCGCCGGGGCCATGCCGCTCCTGCGGCGGGCGCGGAATGCCACCATACTGACGGTGGACGGAAGCGATGACGTCAATGGTCCGACGGCCCCGATGATCACATGCCTTTCCGACCATCTGGCCTGGCACGGCATCTCCGTGGCGGTCGACGTCCTGCACAGGGATGGCCGCCCGACCGGCGAGTTGCTGACCGGACGGGCGAAGGAGATCGGTGCGGGTCTTCTGGTCATGGGCGGCTACGGGCACAGCCGGTTCCGGGAAATGGTCCTGGGCGGCGCAACCCGTCATGTGCTGGGGACCGCTCTCGAATGTTCGGTCCTGATCGCACACTGAGGCGGCCAGCAATTGGTAGTCCGCCATGGGAGGCATCGATGACGCACGACGGAATGCTGCTGTTCGATCTTGACCCGCATTGGCGGCATGGCCGCCGGATCGCCACACATCTGGAGATTCCCGTTTCCCCGCATGAGGAGAGGCGCTTCGAGGATGGCGAAATGAAGGTTCGCCCCTTGATCAGCGTCAGGGACCGCGACGTGTTCGTTGTCCAGTCCCTGCTGGGCGATGCTCATGACAGCGTGCATGACAAGCTCTGGCGGCTCCTGCTTTTCATCGGGGCCCTGAAGGATTCGTCCGCGCGCCGGGTGACGGTGGTGGCCCCCTATCTGGCCTACAGCCGCAAGGACCGCCGCACGAAATCCCGCGACCCTGTGGCAACGCGCCAGCTGGCGATCCTGTTCGAAGCGGCCGGTGTCGACCGGGTCGTCACGATGGACGTGCACAATCAGGCCGCGTTCGAGAATGCTTTCCGCTGCTGGACCGAGCATCTTCTGGCACGACCCCTTTTTGCCGATCACGTCAAGGCGACGGCGGGGAATGACCCGATTGCCTTGGTTTCCCCCGATGTCGGAGGCATGAAGAGGGTCGAACTGCTTCACGAAACGCTGGAGCACAGCCTTGCCCGGCCGGTCGGTCTGGCCTTCATGGAGAAGACCCGCAGTGCCGGAGTTGTCGGCGGCGGACAGCTGGTCGGCAACGTGGCCGGCTGCAGGGTGCTGATTCTTGACGATCTCATTGCGACGGGAACCACCATGCTGCGGGCTGCCGAAGCGTGCCGGACGGCAGGGGCTCTTTCGGTGATGGCACTGGCAACCCACGGCGTGTTCGCGCCAGGTGCCATCGAGATGCTGCAGTCGCCGGCTTTCGACAGCGTCGTGGTGACCGACACGGTACCGCCTTGGCGATTGGAGGGAGACATATCGGTTCGAAGACTGACCGTTCTGGACACCGCTCCGCTGTTCGCGGAGGCGATCGCCCGCATGCATGCCGGCGGATCGTTGAGCGATCTTCTTTAAAACAGATGGCGGATCGCCCGAAGTGGATGACCATCCGACACAGCGCGCGGATCGAATGCCGACGGACCAAGACTATCCGCTCGAATTGAAGGTGCAGTTCCTACAGAGACCCGATGCGTATTTCGATCGCCCCGGACAAGTCGAAGCAATCGAAACCCGACTTTCCTGGGTCTTCCTGACCGAGGGACATGCATACAAACTGAAGAAGCCACGACGGCTTCCCGAAGTGAACCTGTCGACGGTGGCGTTGCGCCACGCAAATTGTCTGACCGAAATACGGTTGAATCGTCGGCTCAGTCCGATGGTTTATCACGCCGCCCTTTGCCTTGCCCTTCGGCCGGATGGTGGCCTCAGCTTGTGCGAGCGGCCTGGGCCTGCCGATCGTGTCGTCGATTGGGTGGTTTGGATGCAGCGCCTTCCGATCGACCGGCGGATGGACGAATTGATCGGCTCCAACAGCTTGCAGACAAGCGACGTCCGCAATCTCGGGATTACGCTGTCGAGATTTTACCGCTTCAGTCGATCCGTTCCGATGCCGGCCGACAGGTACCTGGGCCGATTTGCCCAGGATGTTGAGAAGAACCAGATCGCGGCCAGAACCACACTCCCCGAAGGAATGGCCGACCGGGCGAACAAGGCTGCGATCTGGCAGCGAGGGTTCCTGAAAACACAACGCGGGCTGTTGCGGAAGCGGGCGGAAGGCCGGCGGATCATCGAAGCTCACGGCGACCTTCGCCCCGAACACATCTTTTTTACGGTTCCCCTTCAGATCATCGACTGCCTTGAATTCGACCGGGCGCTCCGGTTGCTCGATCCCGTTGATGAGCTTTCCTATCTCGGTCTTGAATGCGATCGCCTGGGAGAAGGGTGGATCGCCAGCCATCTTCTGAAGATTTACGAGGCGCGGAGCGGGGACAGGGCCGATCCCCATCTGGTCGCCTTCTATCGCAGTGTCCGCGCTTGTATCCGCATCCGTCTGGCCGCACACCGGCTGGCCGATGCCACTGCCGCCCAACGGAGACGGTGGTTGGAACGCATCGATCAATATCTCACATGCATCGAGAAACATTGACCCTATTCGGCCAGAGGATCGGAGGTCCGAACAGCGGCATCGATGGGATGCAACTCGCTTGCCCCCCAGATTTCGGTGTGGGCGTAACCGGACGCACGGACGGTGGTCGCCACCCTCATTGCCGCGTCAATCCCTGGAGCGGCGAAGATGTCGAGGAAGTCGTAGGGACCGAGAACGGCAAAGCTGCTTCGCCATTCGACATCCGGGCAGTTCTGGCCGATCTGTTCGGCGAGGTGCTGCCGGACCTTGTCGGTGGATTTCGGTGGAGCTTTCGTCCCCTGGATAAGCCGTGTCAGCATGATGAATGTGGCCATGGCGTGCCTCTCAATTCTCGTGACCGCAGGCTGGGCGGTCAGCCGGACAGCCGAGCTGCGTTCATGACTTTTCTTCGGCTTTCACAATGGACGCCAGGGGAGCGATCCTCGTTAACCGAGATCAAGAGATCGCTCAAAATTATCCGGCAGCGTCGAGGAGACCGATCACGTCGGAGTCATCCAGTTGGCGGAAGTCGCGGTAGAACGCTCCGATGGACATGAAAGAGGCGGGAGTTTCCAGACAGATGACGGTGTCGGCTGTTTCGGTGAATGCCGCAAGGCTGTCCGCCGGCGCCACCGGAACGGCCAACACGAGCGCCTTCGGCCCCTCCTTGCGCACCGCCTGAAGAGCGGCGAGCATGGTGGCACCGGTGGCAATGCCGTCATCGACCAGGATGGCGGTACGGCCGGCTAAGGCCGGCTGACGCCGACCTGCGAGATAAGTGGTGCGGCGTCGCTCCAATTCCTTGAGTTGACGACCTGTCTCCTCTTCGAGCCATGAATCGGGCAAAAGGAGGCCGACGTTGGAATTGATCACCGTCTCGATTGCCGCATCCCCACTTGCCCCGCAACTGGCAATCGCACCGATCGCCAGTTCCGGCTGGTACGGAGCACCGAGTTTGCGGACCAGAACGAGCCCGAGTGGGGCGTGAAGCTTCCTTGCGATCTCCACCGCCACCGCAACACCGCCGCGCGGGAGGGCCAAGACAACGGGCGCCTGATCCCGCAGGGGCGACAGCTTGTCGGCCAGTCGCCTGCCGGCATCGGTCCGGTCCCTGAAAAGGGCCGTGGTTCCGTCCTCCCCGTCCATCGCTGGCCAATGACCCATGTCCCCTCCTGGTGCTTCTTCAGGACAGCGGCTTCAGCCGCGCGCTTCCTCGGGCTTGCCATCGCGCCGGCCCTCTGCATTCCGAAAGCGCCGTTCCCTCGGATGGAAGGGCCGGTCCACCGATGCGCTGGCGGAGGCCTGTTCGGCCATGGTGCGGGACATGCCCTGCGCCTGTTCGATCACCGCGGTCGCCTCTTCCGACCAGCGCTTCAGGCGGTCGGCCATCCAGTCGTTCCAGAGAGAGGATCGTTCCGCCGCATCCTCCACCGTTCCCATCCGCTCCACGGTGGACAATGCCGATTGGAGATCGTCCTGGCGATGTTCCAGCCAGTTCCGGCTCATGGTCTCGAAACCGCCGAACAGGTTCGACTGCATGCGCAAGATTGCCTCGGTCCGTTGCAGAAAGTTGGTTTGCAGCAGTGTGTTGGCGGTCCATATGGGAAACGCGCCTTCCAATTGGGGGGAAGCCGGTGTGTTGATCGCGTGGCTCGTCATCGATACTCCTCCTCTTCTGCCCGGCATTTGCCGCCGGCCAGCCCAGGCTGGGCATCGCGGGATTTAGAAGAGAATCTTTTTCCCGGCCCTTAATCCACGTTAAGAACAACATGGTGCATTCGGACGGGAATACTTCTTTGGAGATTCCGAGGCCGAAATTGGCTGATCGGTTCGGCCTTCGGCGGATGGGAGTTCAGGAGGACAGGATCACGGACGAGATCTGGACGAAGCCAATCTCCGCCGTCCTGACGGAGCTGGGGACCACGAGCATCGGGTTGGCTCGGGCCGAGGTGGCTAGCCGCCGCAGACGATATGGTTTCAACCGCCCCACGACGCATCACCGCCGGCCGCTGTGGCTGGAGTTCCTGTCGCGTTTCCTCAATCCGCTCGTTCTGATCCTGCTGTTTGCCAGCGCCTTGTCGGCGGCCACCGGCAATCTCACCAGCTTCGTCATCGTCTTCATCCTGGTCATACTCAGCGTCACCCTCGACTTCATCCAGGAGATGCGGGCGGAAAACGCGATTGAGGCTTTGCGCCGGTCCGTCGCCATCCGTGTCCAGGTCCGACGCGATGGGGTCGAGATCTCGGAAGCGGCGGACCTGCTGGTTCCCGGCGACATCGTCCGTCTGGCGGCCGGCGATCTCGTGCCGGCCGATTGCCGTCTCATCGAGGCACGCGACCTGTTCGTCAATCAGGCGACGCTGACCGGAGAACCCTATCCGGTCGAGAAGCACGCCGATGCGCCCTGCCCGTCGGCCGGCGGACCAGCCGAGGCGATCAACACCGTCTTCATGGGGTCCTCCGTCATCAGCGGCAGTGCCACCGCCGTGATTTGCCGGATCGGCGACGCCACCGTCTTCGGCCGGCTGAGCGGCAGCCTGACGGCATCGCCACCGCCCACCGCCTTTGAACTGGGCATCCGGCAATTCGGGTTTCTGATCCTGCGGCTGACCATCTTCCTGGTCCTGTTCGTTCTGGCGGTGAATGTCCTGTTTCACCGTCCCTGGCTGGACTCGCTGATGTTCGCCCTCGCCCTGGCGGTCGGGCTGACGCCGGAACTGCTGCCGATGATCGTCACCGTCACGCTGGCACGCGGTGCGCTGCGACTGGCCAAGCGCCGGGTGATCGTCAAGCGACTGGCCGCCATGCACAACATCGGCGCCATGGACGTGCTGTGCACCGACAAGACCGGAACGCTGACCGAGGCCACGATCCGCATGGTCCGTCATCTGGATTGCCTGGGCGCCGAGAGCGAGCGCGTCTTCCGGCTGGCCTACCTGAACAGTTATTTCGAGAGCGGCATCAAGAGCCCCCTGGATGAGGCCGTCATCGCCTTCCGCAAGATGGATGTCACTGGCTGGGAGAAGATCGACGAGGTGCCCTTCGACTTCGAACGGCGTCGCGTCTCCGTTCTCGTCACAGACGGCACCCAGCGCCTGCTGGTGGTCAAGGGAGCGCCGGAGGACGTGCTGCGGCTGTCCACCCACTATGAAGCCGAAGCAGGAGTCGTGAGGCCGCTCGACCCGGCGGCGCGGGCACGCCTGGATGCCCTGTTCCAGACGCTGGGAGAGGATGGCTTTCGGGTGCTGGCCGTCGCCTCGAAGGTGATGGGGGCCGATCACCGGACCGCCACCCTGGGCGACGAATGCGAATTGGACTTCGCCGGCTATGCCGTCTTTCTCGATCCCCCCAAGGCGAGCGCCACCGCGGCGATCGGCGCCCTAAGCGGCGCCGGCGTCGCGGTCAAGGTTCTGACGGGCGACAACGAACGGGTGACCCGGCATGTCTGCGCGGAACTTGGCCTCGCCATCACCGGCCTGATGACCGGTGACGACCTGCGCGCGATGAGCGAGGAGGCCCTGCGCGCCCGTCTCGGCGAGGTCAATGTGTATTGCCGGGTGACGCCGCAGCAGAAGGAGCGCGTGCTGTTGGCCTACAAGAGGTCCGGCCGCGTGGTCGGGTTTCTCGGCGACGGGATCAACGATGCGTCCGCCATCCACTCCGCCGACGTCGGCATCTCGGTGGACAGCGCCGCCGATGTCGCAAAGGAAGCGGCCGGCCTTATCCTGCTCGACCACGACCTGTCGGTGGTGGGCGACGCGGTGACGGAGGGGCGCCGCACCGTCCACAACGTCACCAAATACGTTCTGATGGGCAGCAGTTCGAATTTCGGCAACATGTTCAGCATGGCGGGCGCCTCCCTGTTCCTGCCGTTCCTGCCGATGCTGCCGACTCAGGTGCTGCTCAACAACCTGCTGTACGACGCGTCGGAAGCCGGCGTTCCGCTCGACAATGTCGAGGCGGACGTGCTGAGCGCCCCGGTACAGTGGGACCTGCAGTTGATCCAGCGCTTCATGCTGGTGTTGGGGCCGATCAGTTCGGTGTTCGACTTCCTGACCTTCTATGCCCTGCTTCACCTGTTCGATGCCGACGAAGCGCTCTTCCAGACCGGATGGTTCGTGGAGAGCCTGGCCACCCAGGTGCTGGTGATCTTTGTGATCCGCACCCGCCACGCTCCCTGGCGAAGCCGTCCTCATCCGGTCCTGGCCGGGCTGACACTGGGCGCCGCCACCGTCGGCGCATTGCTCCCCCTCACCGCGGCGGGAACCTTCTTCGGCTTCGTCGCGCCGCCGGCCTCCTTCTACCTGTTCCTGTCGGCGGCGGTGGTCACCTATCTGGCCCTGGTCGAAGCGATCAAGCGGCTGTTCTTCCGCCACACCGCTTTGCAATCGAAGGCACGGCGCCCGCGCTCCAGACCATCCTGGCGAAGCTGATCCTCGCTGTCGCGTCGCCACCAGCCTGCAACACGGCCGTTGTTCGGGGCCGCCGAAGCAAGGCATCGACCGCCTTCTCCGGCGAAACGTCGCGCGGCCCTTAATCCAGATAAAGGCGGCCGGCCCCGCCGGGTGCTAAAAACCATCGCGTCACAAGGGTAATCCCAAGGGTAAACCAGGAGGATGCCATGAGCATGACTGAAACGAGCGCCGGCGAAAAGCCGAAGGAGCTCAAGACCACCGGCATGGCGGCTAAGGAAGTGGCGGAACGCAATCGTCATCCGCTTTTCGCCCTGCGCGACGAGTTCGACCGCCTGTTCGATGAGGCGTCGTCCATGCTGCGCTTCCCGTGGAGCCGCCGCCCGATATTCGGCCTGGAGCCGCTGTTGCGCAGCGACGCTGATCTGGAAGCGATCGTGCCCCCGGCGGAAGTGGATGAACGGGAGACCGAATACCGCGTCACCCTGGAAATCCCCGGCATGGACGAGAAGGACGCCGAGGTTTCCATCCAAGATGACATCCTGACCGTCAAGGCCGAGAAGAAGGAGGAGACGGAAGAAAAGGACAAGAACCGTTACTTCTCGGAGCGCCGCTATGGACTGTGCGCCCGGACCTTCCGGCTGCCGGCCAACGTGAAGGCGGACGCGATCACGGCCAGCATGAAGAACGGCGTGCTCACCATCGTGCTGCCGAAGAGCGAGCCGAGCAAGCCGACCAGGCGCACTATCGAAATCGCCAAGGTCTGAGTTCCCGGCACCGCCGGCTGCCGTGTTGGGCCGCGACATGGCAGCCGGCGCAAAGCATTTGAGCGGGAGACGGCCATGAACATCCATCCCGGTCCACTGTGCGATGGTGACAATCTTCTGCTTACGGACCTCTACGAGGTCGCCATGGTCGACGCTTACCTCGACCACGGAATGAACGGCACTGCATCATTCGAGTTGTTCGTCCGCACCCTGCCGAACCAAAGGAATTTTCTGATCGCAGCCGGCCTCGAACAGGCGGTTGCCTTCCTGGAGACGGCCAGATTTGCTCCGGACGATCTGGCATGGCTGCGCGACCATGCCCAGTTGTCGAACCGGACCGTGGACTATCTTGGAGATTTCCGCTTCTCCGGGGATGTGGACGCGCTCCCCGAAGGGACTGCCTTTTTCGCCCATGAACCGATCCTGCGCGTGACGGCCAGCCTGCCCGAAGCGCAGATGATCGAAACACGCCTGATCAACCTGATTCACCTTCAGACCGTCATCGCCTCAAAGGCCGCAAGGCTGGTACTGGCGGCGGACGGTCGCCCGCTGTTCGATTTCGGTCTGCGCCGGGCACACGGCGCTGAAGCCGGACTCCTGGCTGCACGATCCGCATACATCGCGGGCTTCGCCGGAACGGCAACCGCATTGGCCGGCCGGCGTTTCGGCATTCCGATCGTCGGGACGATGGCGCATTCCTTCGTGCAAGCCCATCGGCAGGAAGCCGAGGCATTCATCAACTTCGCCCGTTCACGTCCACGGAATCTGACTCTGCTGCTCGACACCTATGACACCGAGGCGGCAGCCAGGACCGTGGTGTCGCTGGCAGGCACGCTGGCGGTCGACGGGGTCTATCCGTCTGCCGTCAGGCTGGACAGCGGCGACCTTGCCGCGCTTTCACACCGGGTGCGTGCGATCCTCGATGCCGGTGGATTGAGCGGGACGCACATAGTGGCGAGCGGTGGATTGGACGAGTATGTGCTCGGGTCGCTTCTGACCGCGAATGCGCCCATCGACAGCTTCGGTATCGGCACCAGCCTGACCACCTCCAGCGATGTGCCCGCGCTCGACTGCGCCTACAAGCTGGTCGAATATGCCGGGTTGCCTCGGCGCAAGCGCTCGCCCGGCAAAGCGACATGGCCGGGGCGTAAACAGGTGTTCCGCAGCTACGATGCCGACGGCCGAATCCGGACGGACCTGCTGTCCGTCGCTGAAGCGCAAGAGCCGGGACGGCCGCTGCTGATCCCCGTCTTGCGGAACGGGCGCCGTGTCGGGGCACTGCCGGACCTGACGGCGATTCGCTCCCACGCTACGGCTGAATTGGCGAGCCTGCCGGAGTCGGTGCGCGACCTGACGCATCATGCGACCATTGAAACCGTTATTTCGCCCGACCTTGAAGCGCTCGCTGAACAGGCCAACAGCATCGGTCAAGTCCGACCGGACCATCCATAACGGCAAAACATCGGATTTAGACATCGCATTTCCGGGCGGCTCCTAACCTGGGTTAAACCCAGCCCCCCGGACACGGGCGTAACCTGCTGCGCGATAACCGCCATCATCAGCACCTGCTCGCCGGGCGGTGCGTTCGGGATGAGGTGCAGCCATGCCCTGGGAGACCATTCGCAAACGACCTGACGACAAGGCCACTGCCGTCCTGACGGATTACGATCAGGCCCGTGCCGCCTTCACCTGGTCAGGGGCGCGCGCCGATCTGGACGGCCTGCCGGACGGGGGGCTTAACATCGCATACGAGGCCGTCGACCGGCATGTCGCGCATGGCCGCGGCGACCGGATCGCCCTGCGCTGGCTGGCCAAGGATGGAACGTCCCGTGAGTTCCGGTATTGCGATCTCGCCGAGCACTCCGGCCGGTTTGCAAGTCTCCTGGGCTCGCTGGGCGTCGGCAAGGGCGAGCGCGTTTTCAGTCTGCTCGGTCGTCAGCCCGACCTCTATGTCGCCGCCCTTGGCACGCTGAAGAGTGGCTGCGTCTTCTCGCCCCTGTTCTCCGCCTTCGGCCCGGAGCCCATAAGAACGCGCCTGTCGCTCGGCGACGGCCGGGTGCTGGTGACCAGCGAAGCGCTCTACCGTCGCAAGATCGAACCCTGGCGCCACGAGCTTCCCGGATTGAAGCATGTGCTGCTCGTCGATGGCGGGGCCGGGCCGGGCGACGGTGTCTTGGATCTGCGGCGTGCGCTGCCGGCGGCGTCGCCGGACTTCGCCTATGCGCAAACGGCACCGGACGACATGGCTCTTCTCCACTTCACCAGCGGCACAACCGGCCGTCCGAAGGGAGCCGTTCATGTGCACGAGGCCGTGGTCGCCCACCATGTCACGGCCCGCTGCGCCCTGGACCTGCGGCCCGGCGACATCTTCTGGTGCACCGCCGATCCTGGCTGGGTGACCGGCACCTCCTACGGCATCATCGCACCGCTGACCATCGGCGCCACGCTGCTGGTGGATGAGGCGGAGTTCGATGCGGAGCGGTGGTACGGAATCCTCCAGCGGGAGCGCGTCACCGTCTGGTACACCGCCCCCACCGCCATCCGCATGCTGCTGAAGGTGGGCGCCGAGGTGGCGCGGCGCTACGACCTGTCGTCGGTGCGCTTCATGGCGAGCGTGGGGGAGCCCCTCAACCCCGAGGCCGTGGTATGGGCGCAGGAGACGTTCGGCCGCCCCTTCCACGACAATTGGTGGCAGACCGAAACTGGCGGCATCATGATCGCCAACTACGCCTCCGCCGAGGTGAAGCCGGGGTCCATGGGCCGCCCGATCCCCGGTGTGGAGGCGGCGATCGTCGAACGCACATCCGACGGTCGCGTCCGACCGGCGGAAGAGCCGATGACCGTCGGTGAACTGGCCCTGCGGCCCGGCTGGCCCTCCATGTTTCGCGGTTATCTGGGCGAGGAGGAACGCTATCGGCGCTGCTTCGCCGACGGCTGGTATCTGAGCGGCGACCTCGCCATGCGCGATGCCGACGGCTATTTCTGGTTCGTCGGCCGCGCGGACGACGTGATCAAGTCCGCCGGCCACCTGATCGGCCCCTTCGAGGTCGAGAGCGCGCTCATGGAGCATCCCGCCGTGGCCGAAGCTGGGGTGATCGGGGTTCCCGATCCCATCGCCGGCGAGGTGGTGAAGGCCTTTGTTGCGCTGAAGCCGGGCTGGACACCGTCGGACGCGCTGCGCAAGGAGTTGCTCGGGCATGGCCGCGCCCGGCTGGGTCCGGCGGTCGCCCCGAAGTCCATCGATTTCCGGGCCTCCCTGCCGCGCACGCGCAGCGGCAAGATCATGCGCCGTCTTTTGAAGGCGCGCGAGCTGGGCCTGCCCGAAGGCGATCTGTCGACGCTGGAAAGGGACGAGCGATGACCGACCAGTCTCCGGCCCCGCATGCGAAGCCGCGCCTGACCCGCGACCATCTGCTGGGTCTGCTGCGGCAGATGGTGCGCATTCGCCGCTTCGAGGAGCGGTGCGGCGAGCTGTACCAGCAGGAAAAGATCCGTGGGTTTCTTCACCTCTATATCGGCGAGGAGGCGGTGGCCGCCGGGGTGATGGGGTGCCTGCAACCCGAAGACGCCGTCGTCGCCACCTACCGCGAGCATGGACACGCCATCCTGCGCGGTGTCCCGATGACCGCCGTCATGGCCGAGATGTACGGGAAGGCCGAAGGCTGCAGCCGCGGGCGCGGCGGATCGATGCACCTGTTCGATGTCGGCACCCGCTTTTTCGGCGGCAACGCCATCGTCGCCGGTGGGCTGCCTCTGGCGGTGGGCATGGCGCTGGCCGACCGCATGCGTGGCCGGCCACGGGTGACCGCATGCTTCTTCGGCGACGGCGCCGTTGCCGAGGGCGAGTTCCATGAGAGCCTGAACCTCGCCGCGCTGTGGAAACTGCCGGTCCTGTTCGTCTGCGAAAACAACCTCTATGCCATGGGCACGCGCCTCGATAGGGCACAGTCGCAGACCGACCTGCACCTCAAGGCCGCCGTCTATCATGTCGCATCGGAGGCGGTGGACGGCATGGACGTTGTCGCCGTCGAGGCGACCGCAAGGCGCATGACCGACGCGATACGCGATGGCGCCGGGCCGCAATTCCTCGAATGCCGGACCTACCGCTTCCGCGCCCATTCCATGTTCGACCCCCAGCTCTACCGCGACAAGGCTGAGATCGACGATTGGAAGCGCCATGACCCCGTCGCCCGGCTGTCCGCCTGGATGCGGGAGACCGGCATGCTGCACGACGCCGATCTCCCCGCCATCGAACGGGATGCCGAGGCGGAGATCGAGGCGGCGGTCGCGTTCGCCGAGGCCGGGCAATGGGAGCCGGTCGAGGATCTGGCGAAGGACGTCTATACCCGCGAGGTGCATCCATGACCGATGCGGACATCACAGTGGCGGCGGCCAGCCGTACGATCACTTACCGCGATGCCCTGCGCGAGGCGCTTCGTGATGCGCTGCAGCGAGACGAGCGGGTCTTCCTGATGGGCGAGGATGTCGGATGTTACGGCGGTTGCTACGCCGTGAGCAAAGGCCTGTACGACGAATTCGGGCCGGACCGCATCCGCGACACGCCGCTGTCGGAATCCACCTTCGTCGGCGCCGGGATCGGCGCCGCGCTGAACGGCATGCGTCCGATCGTCGAGATCATGACCGTCAACTTCAGCCTGCTGGCGCTCGACCAGATCGTCAACAATGCCGCGACGCTCCGCCACATGTCGGGCGGACAGGTGAGCGTGCCGGTGGTCTTCCGCATTCCGACCGGGGCGGGACGGCAGCTCGCCGCGCAGCATTCGCACAGTCTGGAGGGCTGGTACGCCCATGTGCCGGGCCTGCGGGTGGTGGCGCCGGCCACCCTGGAGGACGCGCGCGGCATGCTGTGGACCGCACTCCAGGACCCCGACCCGGTGGTGATGTTCGAGCATGTGATGCTCTACAACATGGAGGGAACGCTGGATCCCGCGGCCGGTCCGGTCGACATCGACCGCGCGGCGGTCCGCCGGGCCGGCACGGACGTGACGCTGATCACCTACGGCGGCAGCCTGTTCAAGACGCTCGCCGCCGCGCAAGCCCTGGCGGCGGACACTATATCGGCAGAGGTGGTGGACCTGCGCAGCCTGCGGCCGCTCGATGGCGAAACTGTGTTGACCTCGGTCGCCCGCACCCGCCGGGCGGTGATCGTCGACGAAGGCTGGCGGACCGGCAGCTTCGCCGCAGAGGTCAGCGCCCGCATCATGGAGGGGGCGTTCTGGTCGCTCGACGCCCCGGTGGCGCGAGTCTGCACGGCCGAGGTGCCAATCCCCTACCCCCGGCATCTGGAGCAGGCGGCGCTTCCACAGCCGGCCGCCATCGTGGCGGCGGTCAAGACGCTGATGGGGGCGTGATGGGCATTTTCCGCATGCCGTCTCTGGGCGCCGACATGGAGGCGGGCGTTCTGGTCGAATGGCTCAAGCAGCCGGGCGATGCCGTTGCCCGCGGTGACATCGTCGCCGTGGTGGAAACGCAGAAGGGCGCCATCGAGGTCGAAACCTTTGAGGCCGGCGTGATCGAACGCCTCCTCGTCACTCCCGGCACCTCGGTTCCAGTCGGCACACCGCTTGCCCTGCTCACCGGAGCCGGCGAGAGCGTCGAGCTGCGCACCCCTGGGCCGCAGCCATCGGCGCCCCCTCGCCCGCCGACACGGGCGTCGGCGCCGCTCGCCCCGGTCACCCCCGCCCCGGTCACGACGGCGCCCCCCCATCCGCCGGCGTCGCCGGCGGCACGGCGGCTAGCGGCTGAGCGTGGCATCGCCCTGACCGCGGTTACCGGCAGCGGGCCAGGAGGTGCCGTGCTTCTGGCCGACGTCGAGCGGGCAGCCGCTACGCCGTCCGCCGCCCCGCAGGCGCGCGGAATGGATCTGGCGCAGATGCGGCGGGCGATCGCTGCGGCCATGGCGCGCTCCAATCAGGAGATCCCTCACTACTACCTGAGCACCACGGTGGCCCTGGCCAAGGCGAACGCCTGGCTCACGGAGCGGAACAACGGGCGCCCGCCCGAACAGCGGCTGCTCCTGGCGGCACTGCAGTTGAAGGCTGTCGCGCTGGCCTTGCGCCGCCTGCCCGAGTTCAACGGATCCTGTATTGACAGAGCGTTCCGGCCGGCCGAGGGCATCCACATCGGCGCCGCGGTGGCGATCCGCGGCGGCGGCCTCGTCGCGCCCGCGATCCACGACACCGACAAGCTGGCCGTGGACGAGGTGATGGCACGCCTGCGTGACTTGGTCGCCCGGGCACGCTCCGGACGGCTGCGCAGCTCGGAACTGGCGGATCCCACAATCACCGTCACCAGCCTCGGCGACCGCGGGGTAGAGGGGGTGTTCGGTGTCATCTACCCGCCGCAGGTCGCCATCGTCGGCTTCGGCAAGCCGGTCGAGCGGCCTTGGGTGGTGGATGGCCAAGTCGTTCCATGCCCCGTCATGACGTCGACCCTCGCGGCCGACCACCGGGTCAGCGACGGCCACCGTGGCGCCCTTCTCCTTGCCGAAATCGATCGTCTGCTGCAGGAGCCCGGATCGCTATGACGCCCGATGATGTAAGACGTGTGGTGCTGGAGGAGCTGAGCAACATCGCCCCCGAAGCCGACCTTGCCCTCCTCGATCCGGCGGCCGACCTCCGGGAGGCGCTGGACATCGACTCCATGGATCACCTGAACTTCGTGACGGCGCTGCACAACCGGCTGGGCGTCGCGATCCCCGAGGTCGATTACCCGCGCCTGATCACCCTCGATGGAGCGGTCGCCTACCTCATGGCCGATCCGGCGGTTGCGGCAAAAGCCGGGATCGCATGACGCGGACGGCGATGTTCCGATGGACGATTGGACAAGACACGAAGGCTCGCCCTCGCCGCTTGGAGTTTTCTTCATCCCCGATGAAGACGCCTACAACTTCGCTCTTTATTCCAAGCACGCCACATCCGTCACTCTGTTGCTTTTCTCCGCACAGAATCCGATTGACCCCATCGCGATCCAGCCCTTCGATCCCCGCCGCAACAAGAGTGGCCGTATCTGGCACTGCCGGTTGCCCGCGGCCACGGTCGACCGCGCGACCTACTATGCGTATCGCGTCGACGGACCGCGCGCGCCGGCCGAGGGGCAGCGGTTCGATCCCGAGAAGAACCTGCTCGACCCCTATGCGACGGCGATCTTCTTTCCGTCCGGCTTCAGCCGCGAGGCCGCCCGCCATCCCGGACCCAATCCCGGCCGTGCCCCCCTCGGCGTCCTGCATGCCAGGGCGTCCGGCTTCGACTGGGCCGGCGACCATGCCCCGCGCCATACCCACGACACCATCATCTATGAACTGCATGTCCGCGGCTTCACCCAACGGGCGAACTCCGGCGTTCCGGCCGACCGGCGGGGCACCTTCGCGGGCCTGATCGACAAGATTCCGTACCTGCGGGACCTCGGAGTCACGGCGGTCGAACTGATGCCGGTGTTCCAGTTCGATCCCCAGGAGGGAAATTACTGGGGGTACATGCCGCTCAACTTCTTCGCCCTGCATCACACCTACGCGGCCCACCCCGAGCCGGCCGGCCAGCTCGACGAATTCCGGACGCTGGTCAAGGCGCTGCACGCCGCCGACATCGAAGTCATTCTCGACGTCGTCTACAACCATACGGCCGAAGGCGACGAGAACGGCCCCACCTACAGCTTTCGCGGCGTCGACAACACCACCTACTACCTACTGGCCGAAGACCGCCGCTGCTATCGCAACGACAGTGGCACCGGGAACGTGCTGCATACGGCCAACCGCTATGTCTCCGGCATGGTCATGGACAGCCTGCACCATTGGGCGCGGCAGTTCCGGATCGACGGCTTCCGCTTCGATCTCGCCTCGCTGTTCACGCGCCGGGATGACGGCTCCATCGATCTCAACGAGCCGCCGGTGATCAGCGCGATCCAGACGCACCCCGATCTGGCGCGCCTGCGGATGATCGCAGAGGCCTGGGACGTGGTTAGCTACCAGCTCGGCCGCTCCTTTCCCGGAACCACATGGCTGCAATGGAACGATACCTTTCGCAACGAGGTCCGATCCTTCATCCGTGGGGATCGAGGGGTTACCGCCGGCCTGATCCGCCGGCTCGGCGGCAGCGACGACATCTTCCCCGACACGCCCGAGGACGCCTATCACGCCTATCAGAGCATCAATTTCGTGACCTGCCACGACGGCTTCTGCCTGTACGATCTGGTCAGCTACGACCGGAAGCACAACGAGGCGAACGGTGAAGGAAACCGGGACGGCCGTGACGACAACCGATCCTGGAACTGCGGCTGGGAAGGCGACGTGAATCTGCCCGAGGCCGTGGCCAGGCTTCGGCGTCGGCAGGCGAAGAACCTGTTTTGCCTGCTGATGCTGGCGAACGGCACGCCGATGGTCGTGGCGGGCGACGAATTTCTGAACACGCAGCGCGGCAACAACAATCCGTATAACCAGGACAACGAGACGACGTGGCTCGACTGGGATCTGCTGCGGACCAACGCCGACTTTCACCGCTTCTGCAAATCCATGATCGCTTTCCGCAAAGCCCATCCCACGCTGTGCCGCAGCCGCAGCTGGCGCGAGGATGTGACGTGGTTCGGAACAACCGGCAGCCTCGACCCTTCGGCCGACACCGGCACACTCGCCTTCCTCCTGCGCGGCGGCACGCAAGGCGATGTCGATCTCTATGTCATGATCAATGCCTCGGCGGCGGAGCAGGAGTTCCTGATTCAGGATACCGCGCCACAGGGCTGGCGCCGGGTGATCGACACGGCGCGCGACGGGCCCGACGACATCGTTCCCCTGGATAGCGCGGCACCGGTTCGGGAACAGCGCCACAGGGTGGAGGCGCGGTCGATCGTCGTGCTCGTCCGGCGCTGACGCGCTCCACTGAAGTCCGGCGCTCCTACCTCCAATATCCACCCCGGATGTGCATTGGCCTTAACCTCGATAAAGGCGTTGGCCGGATTCCTTTGGCATACTCTCCGAACGGATGAGCCCCGAGCCTTGGGAGGTCAGCCATGGCACCGATACCACATCTCAGCTACGTCGTTTGCCAGAACGAGAGTCATTGGACCGTCGGCTTCGCCCCGGGCGACGATTGCGGAAAATACCCATCGCGACGGGCGGCCCTGCTGTCCGCGCTGCATGATGCGGTGCGGGTTCGGGAACTGGGATATGATGTCGATGTCTGGGTCCGCCGAAAGGATGGGTCGCTGCGGCGGATCCCGGATCGGATCAATTTCGACAAATCCGTATCCGCTCGGACATGACTGCTCCGGTGCCCACCGCGCCAAGAGATCGCGCCATCCGACCCGTCTGCGGGAGCGACGGAGGAATCGCTTCAAATCACTGCGCCAAGCGCAGCAGATCCTGGCAGCCCACGGCCCTATTCACCAGCATTGCCGTCCGCGCCGGCACCTCATGACGGCTGCAGAATATCGGGCCTGCCGGGGCTGAGGTCTTCGCTCTCCGGCAACAGAAGACCTGCGCCTGCCGGTGCCGTGGCCAAGCGGCTCCGGACGATAACCCTGGAACAGGAAGCCCGGAGCGGGCGTGCGCCAGATCCTCTGGAGAAGATGGCCGCGCGCACCCGGGCCCGGGCGAACCGGATGAAGATCGCGACTACGACATCGAACAGGTCGGCCTTCCTTTTCCAGCGTTCGAGGCTTCTTATCGACGTGGGCCGCCGGGGCCACCCCCAGGACCCATCGGGCCGCCTCCAGAACCGGGTCCGCCGCCCGGCCCCATTCCCATGCCATGTCGAGGCGCCGGGGGAGGCTCATTTGGGAGGGTGACACCACGTTCCTGGGCACGAGCCTGCATCTGCCGATGATGCTCCAGGCGGAGGCGCTCGCGCTCCTCCGCTGTTTTGGCCTGCCGCATCTGGGATCGGTAGGCCGTCCTCTCCTGCTGCGTCATCAGTTGACTGCCGTAGATCGGCGTCTCGTTCTGAGACGAAGATTGTGCATAAGAACCCTGGAATGCCGTCAAGGACAAGGCGAGGACAATCGCCGAAGCTGTGAGAAAACGCATGATCCTGCCTCCATTTCGAAAACAACATCATCGACGCAGCTTCCTCCCAGGTGCTGCAGCCGGGCATTAACCTCGATCAAGTCCAACCCTTGGCTGGCAGGGGACCTCGCATGCCGCCCCTGTATCGGCGCAATACGGCATTGACTGCTTTTTCCAGAGCACCATGCGCCCCGCATACCATTCCGAGGCTTCAGCGCGCAGCGCGCTTGTCCACGACGCCGGGAATGTCCTGAGCCGGCCGCGGGAACTTGCCCTTGAGGGCATCCACGCCCTCCTGCGGCCGGGCGGCAGGCACGAGATCCTGACGGGCACGGCGGCGTTCCGCGGTCGATATGTTCATCTCACGGTCACGGGCCTCGACCAGTCCTGGCTGGGCCTCGCCGTCACGGTTGAACGACCATGCCAACATCGGAGGACCATAAGGCAGCCGATCGCCCGGTTGCGTGCCATTCTCAGACTGCCAGGTGTGCCAGGTCTTGCCGTAGCTGTTCATCTTGCTCTTCATCAGCTCGTGCTCGGCGATGTTGGGCAGGTTTGGCGCCACCAGCTGTCCGGACAGGATCTCACCGTTGTGGGGATGCCAATACTGGCGCTCCCGCCGTGGCAGCTGCTCGAACAGGCGCTCGGAGATGATGTACTCGACGCCCGTCAGATTGGCGCTCGCGGTGTTGCCGTCGAACAGCGCGCACTGGGCGAAGTCCTCGTTCATCTGACGGCAGAAATGGTGCGCCTCCATCTGGTGGTTGGGGTCGTTCTTCATGGGATGGAAGCCGACGAGGTAGATGTCCATGCCACCGACCGGCGCATTGCTCTGGAGCGCCGCCGCTCCGGCCTCGAGAACGTTGGTCTTCGTGCTCTCGGCGCTGCCCTGTGGGCTGACGGACGGCGCCACGGTGCCCATACCGGTGCAGGCGGCAAGCGTGCCGACGAGCGCAAGGGGCAAAGCGGTTCGCTGGATTTGCATGGCTGTGGTTCAATCCTTCCATCAGGATGATCGAGGTGGCTCAGGCGACATCTCTCCCGCCTATCGTCCTGGCCGAACGATCTTGCCCTGGAGTCGTTGGCTAGCTTTCGGCAGCCTCCAACGCGACATGAGCTCGCCGGCGCGGATTCGCCTCCATGGAGATCGCTTCGATCCGTCCGAAATCACCGCGCAGGGCCTTCAGCGCGGTGCGCTCGCGGCCGATCTCCGCCGTGGTGCGGATGCCGAGGCGCCGGAACACCGGAACCGGCGGGCACCAGCCCTGGAGGGCGTGCTGGAGAAGGAAGCCGGTCACGACGGCGGGCAGGACCAGGAAGCGCCGGTCGACGAAGGCGCCCAACAGCGTACCCGTCAGCGCAAGTGTCGCCGCGTTCGCCTCCAGCGTCCGCTCGATGTCCCACTCATGGTCGAGTTCGTCGAGACGGTGGGCGATGTGCTCCGGGTGTTCGGCATAGTGGCGCAGGCTCTCCTCGATCTCGGCGGCGAAATGGCGGTTGAGGTCTTCGGACGTGGCGTTTTCCACGCGGGATGCGGTGGCGGGCAGCAAGTCTCCCTCCTCTATCGGAAATGCTGGGCGGTGTCCCACCCCAACATTAGATAGAGCTGAAATGTTCCCGATCGGGCTCCGACCGCCTTTGCGTCCTGCCGTCCCGCGTCGGAAACGGAGGACGGCAGGACGCCAGATCCTCACTGCCGGCCCGTACCGATGCCGTCCGGCTGTCCGAAACCGCTCCCGACAGGGCAGGTCGCGGTCCGGGTGCGCTGCCTCCACTCCCACGAGACCGCCACTGCCGTCACAGCCGCGCCGACCGCGGCCAGCGGCAGCCGGTAAGGCTCGAAATAGGTGAGCAGCAGGTCCGACCCGAAGGCGAAGAGCAGGATCTTGTTGCAGGTCGGACAGGCGATGCCAAGGAACCCGAGCAGGCTGCCGAAACCGGCGCCGCGAACAGGACACCGCGGCCGCCGGATGGCGATATAGGCGCCGACCAGCACGGCCTGAATGCCCAGCAGCCATACCTCGAAGCTCTGGGTCGGCGTCATCCGTGCGAATACCGGGTTCGGCCACACCGCCGTGACCGTGCCGAGCACCAGGAAGGTGCCGATGGCCGCACCGGCGCGAGACCGCCAACATCGGTCGACGGGGCGGTCACGTCGGCGTTCATCCCTGCCCCCCGTTCTTCCGCTTCGCGCGAACCTCGGCGACGATCTCCTTCATCGCCTTCAGGTCCAGCCCGCCGGGAACGATATAGTTGCCGATGACAAAGCCGGGCGTGCCCCGGAGCTGCAGCATGGCGGCTTGCGCCGACACCTCCCTGAAAGCCGCGTCGATCTGCGCATCACGCTCCTTCAGGTCGCGCTCGGCCCGTGCCAGGTCCAGACCGGCTTCGCCGGCGGCTTTGCGGATCTTCTCATCGTCCAAACGGCCGGGGATGGTCATGAAGGCATCGTGGACCTGCTCGTAGCGGTCCTGCCAACGCGCGGCGAGCGCGAGCTTGGCGGCGTAGATCGAAGAGGCCCCGAACACCGGCCAGTGCTTGTGGATGATCCGGATGCCCTTGTCCTCGGCGGCCAGCTGCTTGACGGCCGGATGGGCCCGGCGACAGACCGGGCACTGATAGTCGAAATACTCGATCAGGGTGACGTCGCCCTGGGGGTTGCCGGCCACCACGGCGCTCGGCCCGCGTGCCAGCGCTTCGGGGCCAAGCTCGGCGACCATGGGCGGGGCCGCCGTCGCTTCGGCGGAGGTTGGCGCCACGAAGGAGGAGACTGCGACGGCACCGGCGCCCACGGCGACCGTTGAAGCCAGCAGGGCCGCGAAGATTTTGGTCGGGTGTGAAGCCATGATGGGGTGGTTCTCCAAGTTCGGGATGTGAGGAAGGTCTCGGGGGTTCAGGGAGAGGCCGTCGGCTGACGCACTGGGGAGAGGGCGCTTGACCGCCCCCGTCACCGATGCGCCCGCTTACCCGGCCGACCGGGCTCTGCGGAGGGCGTCGAGGACGACGCCCTCGGACAGCACCTCGGGCAGAACGACGCCATGCGGGGCGCCGGGGCCGTAGACCACGTTGAAGGGAATGCCGTAGCGGCCGTGCTGCGCGAGGTAGGTCATGATGGCCGCGTCCGGGCTGGTCATGTCAGCCTTCATTGCCACGATGCCATCGGCCGACAGGGCGCCCGCCACCGGCTCGCGCTCGACCACCATCTTCTTGTTGACGATGCAGGTGACGCACCAGTCGGCGGTCACGTCGACGAAGACGGTCTGGCCCTGGGCGACCAGCTTGCCGATTTCCGCCTGGTCGAACCGTCGCCATTGGGCCGACGACACCACAGCGTCGGACGCCGCCATCGCGCGGTGCCCGAGGAAGGCCGGAATGGCCAGCGTTCCGGCGAGCGCCGCCACTGCGAACGGCACGGCCGCAAGGCGCAGGCTCCGACCACCGCGCATGGCCAGCGTCATGGCGGCGATGACGACGACGGCGGCCACCGCGATGCTCCCGGCCACCGCCACCGAGGTCTGGGCGACGAGGACCGTGAGAAGCCAGACCGCCGTCCCGGCCAAAGCCAGGGCGAGCAGGTGGCGGAGGGCTCCCATCCACCGCCCCGGCCGCGGCAGCAGCCGGACCGTGCCGGGAATGGCCGCGACGAGCAGATAGGGGCTGGCGAGCCCGACCCCGAGAGCGCCGAACACGGACAGGATCTCCAGCGGACCGCGCGCCAGGGCGAAGCCGACGGCGGTGCCGAGGAAGGGCGCCGAACAGGGCGTCGCCAGCAGGGTGGCGAAGGCGCCCATGGCGAAGTGTCCGGCCAACCCATTGCCGCCGACACCACCCAGCACGGTCATGACCGATGACGGGAGCCGGATTTCGAAGGCACCCGCCATGCTGGCGGTGAAGGCGAGCAGGATGATGACCATGGCGGCGATGAAGACGGGCTCCTGGAACTGCATGCCCCAGCCGACCACCCCGCCCGCGGCCTTGAAGGCGGCCAAAGTTCCCGCCAGGACGAGCATGGCGGCGATGGCGCCCGCCGCCGTCGCCAGGAAGCCCAGCCGTACCCGGCGACGCTCCTGCCCCTGCTGCCGGATGACCGACATCAGCTTGAGGGAGAGCACCGGCAGCACGCAGGGCATCAGGTTGAGCACGCGAGGCCGCCCAAGAGGGCCACCGCCAGGAACGGGAGGAGATCGGCCATGCGGCTGGCGACCGCGGGCGCCTCGGCCGAGACGGTGACGGGGGCCTCGACGGCCCGCCCGCCGTCGACGACCGTCACGGTGAGCGGCTTGCCCGGCAGGGTGACGGGGTCGGGACCCGCCGCGATCGGCACGGCCAGAATTGCCGCTTTCCCACCACCCTCGAACGCCACATCGGGCTTGCCGAACGCCCAGTCGCCGCCCTCGATGAAGGCATCCGGTTCCGTCAATGGCGCGGTGACCGATGTCACGCGGACGGCCAGCGTCTTCTGCGCGGTGTCGGCCCAGAACCGCTCGACGGCCAGTCCCGAGGCGCTTCCGTCGCCGGGGACCTGGGCGGTGAACCGGGCGATCAGGTTTCCGGCATCCGCATCGGGTCCCGCCGCACCGGCGGGAAGCTCCAGCCGGACTTGGTGCGCGGCCGGAACGCAGATGTCGCTGCACACCAGCAGGTCGATTTTGCCGCGCAGCGAGATGGGGTCGCCCGGCCGTTCAGGCTTCACCTCGAGGGGGAGAACGACCTCGCCCCTGTAGCCGAGGGTCTCGATGCCGAGGGTGGAGAAGCGGTGCGGCGCGGGCCAGTGCACCTCGACCGAAGCGACATTCGTCGAGCCGGTCCAGTCCATCTGGGGCGGGATGCCGGCGTCCCCGGGGCTGCGCCAGTAGGTCTTCCAACCGTCCTCCAGGAGGATGCGCAATCCGGCGGGAACCGTCTCCAGGTTGCCCGTCGCGTTCACCGGGGAGAGGATCTGCGTGTGCGATGCCTGGCTCGCCGAGACCGGTCCGGCGGCCGCGTCGGCGGAGGCCGGCGCCAGCATGGCGACGAGGGTCGCTGCGATCGGCGCCAGCACGTGGCGCCGCATCAGGAGGGAGAGCATGTTATGGTCCGTGAGCTGGGTCGAGCCAACGGGCACCGCGCCCTGCGGGCGGCGGTGTCCGGCGAT
The DNA here is from genome assembly GCF_946480385.1 of uncultured Azospirillum sp. The sequence goes on along the minus strand of NZ_CAMLJP010000018.1, from coordinate 15,354 downwards.
CCGGTCACAGAGGACAAGGGCGACAGGCGATGCCCGGTCGCGCGGAAGGCTCCGTAACCGCTCAGGCGGACGGACGCGGGGGAGGCAGGTCGGGGGTGGTGGAGATGCCGCGCGACGGATCGTCGGTCACGAAGCCATGCGCGTCGCCATCCGCGAAGGGCGGAGGGATAGCGAATGTGGCCGTGGGCAGGCCGCCGAAGACCGTGATGCATTGAACCGTGGAACACCGCGCCAGACCGGGCGCGTTCCCGTTGCGGCCGCAGGGCCGCCCGGTGTCGCGGTCGGTGGACACGAACTCCTGGACGATGGCTTGCCCCTGGTCCGCCACCGCGGTGACCGCATCCGACGTCTGGGCGAAGGCCGCACCGGGAAACGCCTTGACGGTGCCCGAACCGGCGGCGGCAACCAGCGCGGCCAGCATGAGCAGGCCCGTCACCAGTCTCCGAACCATGGTCGCCGTGCGATCCAACACCGTCTCCCTGCTACGCTCTCTTGAGGCTAACCGCGATATGGACGTAGCCGCACCCCGGCTCTGCTCACCCTTCCGCAAGCGGTGGCAGGATGCCGCGTCACCGATGGCGCCACTCTGGGGTCTGCCTGTTCGGATGGCAAGCGAATCCATTAGACATTAGGAAACTACGTTCCACCGGCTCCCCCCCGGCTTAGCCGGCTTGCCGATACCGATCTCTGTTTCCCTGGCGGAGGACAATCATCAGGGTCGCCCCGCATCCTTCATGGCGATTGGCTACCCCGCTGGCGCCGGATCAGTTTCTCGATCTCAAGCACCGCGAACAGCAGGACGCCCGCGGCCAACACCGGCAGCCCCTGCATCACGCCCAGCGGCCGGGTGTCGAAGAGCGCCTCCATGAATGGCGCGTAGGTGAAGACCAGCTGGAGCGCCGTCACCACGGCAACCGCGATCAGCACCGGCCGTGTCCCCAGCACGCCCTGGAAGGTCAGCGATGCCGTGCGCAGGAAGCGCACGCTGAACAGGTAGAACACCTCCATGACAACCAGCGTGTTGACCGCCACCGTGCGCGCCGTCGCCTCGTCGGCGCCGTGCCACAGCGCCAATTTGAACATGCCGAAGATGCCCAGCGTCATCAGCATCGAGACGAAAGCGATCCGCCAGACCAGAAAGCGCGACAGCAGCGCCTCGCCGGCTCGGCGCGGGGGACGGCCCATCACGTCGCGCTCCGGCGGCTCGAAGGCCAGTGCCAGTGCCAGCCCGATGGAACTGACCATGTTCACCCACAAGATCTGCAGGGGCGTGATCGGCAGCGTCAGCCCGGCCATGATGGCGATGATGACGCTGAGGGATTCGCCGCCGTTGATCGGCAGAAGGAAGACGATGGCCTTCTTCAGATTGTCGTAGACTGTCCGCCCTTCATGCACCGCCCGCGCGATCGAGGCGAAGTTATCGTCGGCCAGCACCATCTCGGCGGCCTCCTTGGCGGCCTCGGTGCCCTTCCGGCCCATGGCGACGCCGACGTCGGCCCGCTTCAGTGCCGGCGCGGGCTCTGTTGCAAAGTTGGCTGACATCCTGCGGAATGGCCCGATCGAGAGAAGGAGCGGGGTCGTGTCGGATTTCAAGGGTCGCCACTTTGAAGGTGAGATCGTGCTCTGGGCGGTCCGTTGGTATTGCCGGTACGGGATCAGCTACCGCGACCTTGAACAGATGATGGCCGAGCGCGGGGTGAGCGTCGATCACACGACCATCTACCGCTGGGTTCAGAAGTATGCGCCGAAAATCGAGAAGCGACTGCGCTGGCAATGGCGCTGCCCGCGGTCGACCAGTTGGCGGGTCGATGAGACGTACGTGAAAGTCGGCGGCAAGTGGGCGTACCTATACCGGGCCGTGGACAAACACGGATACACGATCGACTTCTACCTCTCGCCAACCCGGAACACCGCGTCCGCCAAGCGCTTCCTCGCCAAGGCACTGAACGGCCGGAAGGATTGCGAAAAGCCGACGGTCATCAACACCGACAAGGCGCCGACCTATGGGGCCGCCTTGGCGGAGTTGAAGGTCGAGGGCAAATGTCCCAAGGACACGAAACACCGACAGGTGAAGTATCTGAACAATATCGTCGAGGCTGATCACGGAAAGCTCAAGCAGCTGATCCGCCCGGTGCGGGGCTTCAAGACGCTGAAGACGGCTTATGCCACGATCAAGGGCTTCGAAGTGATGTGGGCGTTGCGCAAAGGGCAGGCGTCCAGCTTCAACATCACCCGCGACATGCGCGGCGAGGCCCGTCTTGTCGAGCGCGCCTTCGGGCTCGGTCCCTGCGCTCTGGCCGAGGCCGCGCAATTCGTCGCCGAACAGCTGCAACAGCAGGCGCCTTGACCCCGGCGGTGATGCCGGCAACCGGCTTTACGCGCGTCCGCCAATACTTCGCAACAGAGCCACCTCAGCGATGTCGATATGAAAGAAGCCGATGGGGTAAGCCCTGAACTTCCTGCGGACCGGCTTGTCTCCTTCGACATCAGGCAGGCGGGCAATGCCATGGCGCTGCAGGCAGCGGTGCAGTGAAGACCGCGTCAGATGGGGGATCGTCGGCTGCAGGGCATAGAGGCAGTCATCGAGCGGCAGCAGGGTATAGCGCCGGAAAGCGACGACGACTGCCTCTTCTTCCACCGACAGCACCGTCGAACGAGGTGCCTTGGGACCGGTCTTCTTGTCGGTTACCGAGGGCCGCGCTTTCCACTTGGCAACCGTCTTCGGGTTGATCCCGTAGCGCTTGGCCAGAGCCCTCAGGCTCTCTTGACTATGTTGTATCGCTCGACGGATCGCCTCTGTCGTCGTGGCGCTCCCATGGAGTATTTGGCCCATAGTGCATCCCTCCATTCCTCCAGGTAGGATGCGCCATCAAATGCCGCGACTAAACACTGACGCAGCGCGTCGGGATCGACGCGCTGCTCGACACCGAGGATGACGGCCGGGTGGAGATGGACAGCAACGCGATGGAGCGCTGCATCGGGCCGAGTTGCAACCACATCCGGCTGCACTCCGGTCCCGATGGCGCACGCCCGATAAGATTGTCGCTCCACGACGCAAGCCGGGCCAGGAGAGGCCCCGGCCTAGCTTGCCATCGACGCCCCTATGAGTGCCAGTCCTAATTCATCTTGTGCGCGGCTAGGAGCTTGTCGTAGGTGCCGTCGGCTTTCATGTCCGCGAGGGCTTTGTTGAAGTCCGCCGCCAATTTTTCGACATCGGGCCGCTTGCGGCTGAATGTGACGTAGAGGCCGTTCTCAGACAACGCGCCTTTGGTCAGTGCCAATTGTGACGCGAGTTCGGGAATTTTTGTGTTGATGGTGTACTTCGTCACCAATTCATCATCAAGCGTCAGATCAATACGACCTGCCGCGACCTTTTTGAGGCTAAGGAGAGGCTCGGTTACGGGCTCGCGCGTGAAAAGATCCGAAGCCATGAACTCAGGGCCGTAGGTGGCGGCGCTCTGAACTCCAACGACTTTTCCCTTGAGATCGTTCAGGGAATGGAATTCGAAAGGCTCCCCTGCATTGTGAACAAACACGATACGGTTGGTTGCGAAAGGTTCGCTGAACTTCAAAAGGGCGTCACGTTCCTTGCTGTACCATGTCGATGGCAGGATGTCGTAATCCCCCGCCTGCGTGAGTTCCAGTGCACGGGCCCACGGCATAACGGTGACCTCGACGGTGTAACCCGCCCGCTTCATGGCCTGGACCACCAGGTCGTTCGAAAAGCCTTGCCCCGGCAACTCTGCATCGGAATACGGGGGCCAGCCGGCGAGCGCGGCCAGCTTGAGCACATCGCCGGCCATCGCGGAGGTGGCCGTGAACCAAGTGAGAGGCAATGCAATCAAAGCGGATGCTAGAAATCGCAACATGTGGCGTCCTTTTCATCACGATGGTTGATGGAATGGCCCTGTCAGCGAATGAACTCCATCATGCTTTTTTCGGAAGTTGGTTGGCGTGAAGGCATGCCATCCGTGCAACGTCTTTGGTGAAAGCGTAGAGAGCACCCTGGGGGAGCGCAATCAGTGGCGACCCGCATTTTCCCCGCACCCCAACCCTGCCAAGCCATGCTGATCGAAGATCGAAGCCGCCCAGCGCTCCATCGCCGCAAGCAGCAGGTTTCGCTACCTGATTGCAAAAGCGTATAGCTTTCGCTTTTAAACTCAACAAAAATTCGCCCCAACGCCGGCTGATGGTTCAGTTTATTAACAATTCGGGCCCAAAGTAAGCTGGTGAGCACCGGACGATCGCGAACCAGGGGGAAGAATGCCACGGCGACGGCCCCCTAAGACGACAAGCCGAATCTCCTTGCGGGCAATCGCAGTCAGGGCGGTCCCAATGGCTACAGCAAGCCCCTGAAAAGCGCCGGGGCATTTTGATGTTTTGTGTCTTCAGTCACGATAGGTAATTGCTGCGATGATGATCGGAAGGGAGATTTTATATCGACCAAAAATCCGTAGAGAATTTTTTAACGGAATTATCCTACATCTCTTAATAGCTGTCACGAAGCGAGCCTGGCGTTACTGCTCAGAAGCGAGGTATTGATTTAAGCAATCGCCATCCACTTACCGCTTCACGTCAGGCGCAACACCATCGAAAAACAAAGAGGAGGGGAGAAAATGAAGGCTCCATTGGCTTTTCTGATGGGATTGACCTCTATGGCTGCAATCGAGGCGCAGGCGCAGACCATTACACTTCTCTATAACGAGCGTCCGCCCTATCTTATCGGTGCCGATGGTCAGGTTAAGGGCATCACCGGCGAAGCGACCGAGAAGGCATTCCGCAAGGCCGGTATTCAATTCCTCTGGCAGGAAACCCCGGCAACTCGTCAGCTTGACACCGTGAAGCAGAACGAATCCGAGGTGTGCACCCCCGGCTGGTTCAAGAATCCAGACCGCGAAAGCTTCGCGCGATTCAGCAAGCCGATCTACCAGGACAAACCGAACGCATTGCTCGGCCGAGCCGATGACAAACGGTTGAGCGCTTATCCCAACGTCGATGCCCTGCTAAGCGATCAGAACATCCGGTTGCTGGTGAAAAAATCATACTCCTATGGTTCTGTGCTCGACAAGAAGATCAGTGAATTCCAACCGCAGAAGAGCGAGACTGGTTCTGAGAACGTGGTGATGGCCAAGCAGATCGCTTCGGATCGTGCCGACTACATGTTCGTATCGGCCGAAGAAGGCGCCTATATGCTGGGAAGTGACGAACTCAAGAATGAAAAGTTGTCACTTTATCCTATTGCCGGCATGCCGGAAGGCAGCAATCGGTACATCCTGTGTTCGATGAAAGTGCCGGAAGCCATCATTGCGCGCCTGAACGCGGCCATCGAGTAGATACCAGCGTCACAGCAACCATGGCCGGCACGAATAGGGTCAGGCAACGCCATGAGTGCGCCGCACGCGGCGGACCTCCGGAGCAGTGTGTCGGAGGTTCGTCACGAGCCCGGGATATGGCTGGAAAGGGACGGTTCTCCATGCCGAACATCATTACGCGTAGCCTATCAATGCGGGTGGTCACACCGATCGCCCTGGTGGTGACCGTTCTCGCGTGTTTCACCGTGGCCGGTGTTGCGGAGATGAATGTGAGCGATGGCAGGGCATCGCTTCTGGACCGTGCCGAGGTGATGACGCGGATCGTGGCGGGCAGCCTCGCAGAGCCGCTCTGGAGCCTGGACAAGGACGTCGCTACCGCACAATTGACGGTACTCGCCAGCGACCCGGACTACGTCGGCGGCAAGGTCGTCGATGCCAAAGGAGCTGTCTTCGCCAGCCACGGCAGACCAGCGACGGCGACCGAAACGGTTCTCGTTCGCAAGGTGGACATCACGCGGGTCGTCAAGGGAAAGGAAACCGTGCTGGGCACCGTCGAGGTCAGCCTGTCCACCGAACGGTCCGATCGGCAGGTCAGGGATCGCGCGTGGATGCTCGCGGGAATTGGATGCGCGGCTTCGCTTGCGGTGTGCGGCTTGTTGGCGTGGATCGTCCGGAGGGCCACGAAGCCCATCGAACGGCTGACCGATGTGATGGTGCGGTTGGTGGATGGCGACAGCACCATCGAGGTGCCGTCGCGCGAACGTAGCGACGAGATCGGCCGCATGGCCGCCGCGGTGCAGGTGTTCAAGGAGAACGGCATCGAGAAGCAGCGGCTCCAGGCCGAACAGGACGACCTGCGCCAGCGGGCCGAGGCTGACCGGCGCGCTGCCGTCTCGGGGGTCGCCGATACCTTCGAGCGTCAGCTCAGCGCGGTATTGGGCGAGGTCGGGACAACCACCGGCACCATGAACGATTTGTCCCAGATGCTGACCGGCACCGCCGAACACAACGGAGAACTCAGCGAGCGGGCGGCCTCCCGCGCCTCCATGGTTGCCGGTCACGTCGACGGCATGGCGGCGGCAACGGAACAGTTGGCCGCCTCGATCCGGGAGATCTCCGGCCAGGCACAGCGGTCGCAGACAATCGCCGGCGAAGCGTCGGAATGCGCGAGCCGGGCGGAGCAGCGGATCGGAGGTCTCGTCCAGGCAGCGGAGAAGGTCAACGCGGTCGTGGCGCTGATCAATTCCATCGCAAACCAGACCAACCTTCTAGCCCTGAACGCCACCATCGAGGCGGCACGTGCCGGCGAGGCGGGCAAGGGGTTTGCGGTGGTCGCCAGCGAGGTGAAGGCGTTGGCCAACCAGACCGCCAAGGCCACCGAGGAGATCGAGACCCAAGTCCGTGGAATCCAGGATTCCGTCGGTGCGGCGGCCGGCGACATCACCGAGATCGCCAAGGTCGTCAGCGGCGTCAGCGAAATCAGCGCGTCGATTGCGGCGGCGGTCGAACAACAGAACGCAGCCACAGGCGAGATCGGGCAAGGCGTCAACCATGCCGCCCAAGGCGTGCGCGACCTGATGAACGACGTGAATGCAACCACCAGGGCTGCCGAGCAGACGACCGAGGCAACCAAGCGCCTGTGCAGCGCCACGGAGATGCTGCGGCGCAGCGTCAATACGATGCAGTCGGATGTTGCGACCTTCATCCGTTCCCTCAGGACAGCGTAATATCAAACTCACGGGTCAGGACCGATGAGTCCGGTCTCCACGTCAGCCTTCGCGCCCTCGAACAAGGGGGCGCGAAGGCTGACAGAACCGGCTACGCCTCCAGTCTCAGCGCGGCACCGGCGACCGTGCCGGGTTGCAGTGCGGGTCCACCCACCGACCGCAGGCGCAGGCTGCGCCACGCCGGCTGGTAATGTCCGGTAGCCGTGGCTGAGATTACCGCTCCCCCCCTGAGCCGTTCCACGGTGAAGCGGATGACGAGCCCGGCACCATCCTTCCAGGCGGCGGTGTCACCGTCGTCTTCATAGAGCAGGATCGTGGTGCCCGCCGCATCGCCGCCCACATCGCCATAGGCGACGAGTTCGCGCTCCGTGTCCGCGGCTGGATCGACGCGCAGACCGGCGGCCGCCAGGAGCAGCAGGGCGCCGGCCCGCACGAACAGCGGCACGCGGCCGAGCGGAGCCGCCACCGTCGCGACCGCTCCCCCCGGATGATGCGTCCCGTCATGGAAGAGGTACCAGCCGCCGGGGTGGTCCGGCAGCCGGACCGAACGGCTGTCCGCCCCCGGCTCCAGCACCGGCGCCACCAGCAGGTCGGGGCCGAGCATGAAGGCGTCCTCGGTCGCCACGGCGCCGGGATCGTCGGGGAAGTCATAGAACAGCGGGCGCACCACCGGCTCGTCCGCCTCCGCCGCCCGCCACATCCGTGTATAGAGATAGGGCATCAGGCGGTAGCGCAGGCGGATCGCCTCGCGGATCGGGTCGATGACCTCCGGGTGCATCCAGGGCAGCGTCGTGATGCCGTCGCTGTTCCAGGAATTCATCACGAAGCGCGGCCAGAAGGAACAGAACTCGACGAAACGGCAGAGCAGCTCCGGCCCTGGGCTCGGCCCGTGGAAGCCGCCGACGTCATGTCCGATGTCGAACATGCCGGACAGGCTCATGTTGAGCCCCTGGGTCAGGTTGAAACGCAGCGTCTTCCAGGCGGTGGCGTTGTCGCCCGACCAAGTCTGGCCGTAGCGCCACAATCCGGCCGGGCCGCCGCGGGTGATGGTGTATGGCCGCTTGGCCGGCGTCCAGGCGGCTTGCGTCTCATATGCCAGCTTGGTCATCAGCAGTGCCTGGGCGGGGCGTGCCAGCGCCTGCGGGAAGGGCCGGCCGTCGCCGGCCGCCATCGCATCCTCGTCCCAGATCTCGTACTCGTTGTTGTCGTTCCACACCGACACCATGCCGGGCGCCAGCAGCGCCGTCTCGATCCCCCGCCGCCACCAGTCCCGCGCCAGCGGGTTGGTAAAGTCGAGATGGTAGCCGAGCCCGTCCCAGAACTGCGCCACCGCCGGCTTGCCGGTTTCGCCGTCGTTCACCAGCCCGCCGACCGCCGTCACCTCCGACAGGCGCGGATGGTCGTCGAGCAGGCAGGGCTTCAGATTGGCGACCGGGCGCAGTCCGGCAGCGTTCAGCTTGGAGAGAGTCGAGGCCGGATCGGGGAACTTGTCGCGGTTCCAGTGGAAGGCATAGCGCCGGCCGCCGATCATGGTGTAGCCGGAGCCGAAGTGGAAACTGTCGCAGGGGATGGCGTGCTCGGCGCAGCGGTCGACGAAGTCGGCGATGCGGGCGTCGGCATCGGCGGCGTCGGCGATGGCCATCGAGGTGGTGGCAAATCCCAGCGTCCATTTCGGCCCGAAGGCATGGCCGCCGGTCAGCCGCGAGAAGGCGCGCACCACGTCCGGAACGCCCGGGCCGGCAAAGACATAGGCGTCGAGGTCGCCGTCGTCCGCACGGTAGGAGCGGAACAGGCCGTGGTAGTTGTCGATGGTCGCGCCGAGGTCGATCTCGGCGGTGGCGAGGTTGTCGTAGAAGACCCCGTGCGCGCCCACAGGCCCGGCGACCAGCAGGAAGGGGATCATCTTGTAGAGCGGGTCGCTCAACTCGGCATCGAAGCCGCAGGGATCGACCGCGTCGACTCGGAAGCGGCGGCCGGTGCGGTCCAGCGGACCGGCCTTGTCGCCGAGCCCGTAATGCCGCTCATCCCCGCCACGCTCGACGAAATGGGAGAAGGCATGGGTCTGCCGCGAAACGAAATAGGCCTGGGTGCGGCGGTCCTGCAGGAAGGGCACCTCCTCCCCCGCGCGGTACCAGGCGACGCCGAAGGGCTCCAGCGTCACGACGGCGCGGAGCTTCGCTCCCCGCAGCGTGACAGTGCCCTCGCCTTCCTCGATGTCAGCCGGGGGGCAGGCGAAGCCGCTCAGATCGTCGCGGTCCCGCCCTGCATAGGACGGATCGGCACCACCGGGCGCCACCGACCAGCCACGGTCGAGGCGGTAGGCTCCGTCGCGCCGCATCAGGATGCGGCCGACATCATCTTCGACGAAACCGATGCGCAGATCGGCGCCATGGTCGAGTTCGAACAGGGCATAGATGCCGTCGCGCCCGCGGAAACGGGCACGGGTCAGGGCCTTCATGAGGGGCTCCGGGCGAGAATGGGTTCGGGACGGCAGGCAAGGCCGGCAGCGTCGAAATGGTGGAGATGCTCGCGGCGCAAGCGCACCGGCAGCAGGTCGCCGCGGGCGTGGCCGCTCTGACCATCGCAGCGGATGGTGATTGCGGCGTCCTTGGGACCGGCAGCATAGAGGAAGGTCTCGCCGCCGAGCTGCTCGACGAGGTCGACCCGGACGGTCAGATCGGCGTCGGCCTCATGGCAGGGCTCGACATGCTCGGGCCGGATGCCCAGCGTCGCCGCCCCACCCGCTGCTGAATTCTTCACAAAGTCAGCCGGCAGCAGGTTCATCCGCGGCGAGCCGATGAAGCCGGCGACGAAGAGGTTGGCCGGGCGGTTGTAAAGCTCCAGCGGCGTGCCGATCTGCTCGATCCGCCCGCCGTTCAGGACGACGATGCGGTCGGCCAGCGTCATCGCCTCCACCTGATCGTGGGTGACGTAGATCATCGTCCCGCCGATCTCGGCATGCAGGGCGGCCAACTCCTTCCGGGTCGCCACCCGCAATTCGGCGTCCAGGTTCGACAGCGGCTCGTCGAACAGGAAAATCTTGGGATCGCGCACGATGGCCCGGCCAATGGCGACGCGCTGGCGCTGGCCGCCCGACAGGGCGGCGGGCTTGCGCTGGAGGTAGTCGGTCAGGCGCAGCATGCGGGCGGCGCGGTCCACCCGCGTCGCGATCTCCGCCTTGCCGATCCCCATATTCTCCAGCGCAAAGCTCATGTTCTGGTGAACGGTCATGTGCGGGTAGAGCGCGTAGGACTGGAACACCATCGCCAGCCCGCGTTCGGAGGCCGCGGTCCGCGTCACCTCCACACCGTCGATGTGGATGTCGCCCGCCGTCACCGTCTCCAGTCCGGCGATGACGCGCAGCAACGTCGATTTCCCGCAGCCCGACGGGCCGACGAAGACGACGAACTCGCCGTCGGCGATGCTGAGGTCGATCCCTTTCAGGACGGCGGTGCTGCTATAGTCCTTGTGGATGCCGCGAAGCTCCAGTCCGGCCATTTATTTCATCCCCGTATTCGCGATGCCGCTGGTGATGAAGCGCTGCAGGAAGGCGAAGACGAGCGCCACCGGCAGCAGGGTCACCACGGTCATGGCGAGCAGATAATGCCATTGCGTCTGCAACTCGCCCTGGAAGGCGTTGAGCGCGATCGGCAGGGTGTGGACCTCGGTCTTGGTCAGGACGGCCAGCGGCCACAGGAACTCGTTCCAGCGCCACATGACCGAGAAGATCGCCAGCACCGCCAGCGCCGGCATCGACAGCGGCATGACGATGCGCGCGTAGATGCGCCATTCCGACGCCTTGTCCATCCGCGCCGCCTCGATCAGGTCGCGCGGAATGGTCAGCATGTACTGGCGCAGCAGGAAGACACCGGTCGGGGTGGCGGCTCCCGGCAGGATCACCGCCCACAACGAGTCGACGAAGCCCAGCTTGGTGACCACCAGATAGACCGGCGCCAGGATGATGGTGATGGGGATCATCAGGGTGCCGATCACCCCCAGCATCGCCAGCTTCTTGCCGCGGAACTCGTAGACGGACAGCGCGTAGGCGGCCATCGAGTTGATCACCAGCGTGATGATGGTCGCGACCACCGTCACCACCAGCGAATTGCGCAGGAAGCGCAGGAAATCGAACTGGGTCAGCGGGTCGGTGTAGTTCTCGACCGCGAAGGCCATGTGGCGCACCGGTGTCCGACGGTCGGCCGGCACGCGGATCGTCTGGCCGGGCGCCGCCGGATCGACCATCTGGGCGACGATGCCGACGCGGCGGACCTGCGCCAGTTCGCGGACCGAACCGTCCTCCATCGTCACCCGGAACAACGGCAGCGGCTGCGGATAGCCCGCCACCGACACCTCGCTCTGCGCCATCGGCAGCAGCGACGGCGGGAATTCCAGCAGGGCCGACGGCGTCTTGAAGGACGACAGCGCCAGCCAGAGCACCGGCCCGAACATCAGCAGCACGCCCAGCGCCAGATAGGCATAGCTGGCGACGTCGGTCCAATGCCAGAAGTTGCCGCCACGACGCGCCAACAACAGGCGACGGAGTTTTCCGGTCATGATGCCCTCCGCCGGGTAAGGAAAAGCTGGATCAGGGTCAGGACGAACAGCACCGCACCCAGCAGCACCGACGCCGCACCGGCCAGCCCGAAATTCTGCACCTGATTGGCGAAGGCGGTGGTGTAGATGTACTGGACGACCATCATCGTCGCCGTGCCGGGACCACCGCCGGTCAGCACGAACACCTCGTCGAACACCTGCACCGAGCGGATCAGCACCAGCACCAGAACGACCAGCAGGTTGGGCCACAGCAGCGGCAGCGTGATGCGGTGGAAGACACGCCAGGGGCGGGTGCCGTCCATTTCCGCGGCCTCATAGACGTCGCGCGGGATCGCCTGGAGGCCGGCGAGCAGGATCAGCGTGTAGAAGCCCATATGGGCCCATACCGAGACGAACACCGACCAGAACATCGCCCAGCCCGGATCGACGAAGAACAGGATCTTCTCGCCACCCGCCGTCGTCAACACCGCATTGAGCAGCCCGTCGCGCTGCAGGATCCATTTCCAGATCAGCGCGACGACGACTGGCGACAGCAGGACGGGGAAGAAATAGACCGCCCGGAAAAAGCCGCGGCCGCGGATGGGCCGGTTCAGCACCAGCGCGGTGATCAGCGAGAACAGCACCATCGCCACCATCTGGAAGACGGTGAAGGTCAGCGTGTTTCCTACCCCGCGCCAGAACAGATCCTCCCGGCAGCTCGCGGCCTCCAGATAGGATCCGCAATCGAGCAGGCGGGCGTAATGCTCCGCCCCGACATAGGGCCGCTCCGCCGGGAACAGCGCCGTCCCGCCCGTCACCGAGAAGACGATGTTGATCCCGATGGGCAGGAAGACGAACAGCCCGAAGAAGACGAGGTTCGGCAGCAGGAAGACATAGGGCATGCGCGCAGCGCCGATCAGGCGCTGCACCGCCCGCATCGGCGGGTCGGTCAGCCGCATCAGGGCGTTGGCGCTGCCCGTGGTGACGGCAGCCGCGGCGGCGGACGGACCGCGCGCGGGGGCACCGTGCGATCTCATGGTGTCGGTCATGATCCACCGCCCATGGTTGGGGCCCAAGGTTGCGGGCCCAGGGTTGGGAGCAAAGGCCGGGGGTTACTGCTTCTTCTTGCGCTCGGCGATCTGCTGGGCGACGTCGGCGGCTATCCGCTGATAGGCGTCGTCCGGGGTCGTCTCGCCGACCACCACCTGGCCGAGACGGCTGATGGCGGCGTTGAAGACGATGCGGCTGCTGGGATTGCCCTGGATGCGGTAGGCGACGGGATCCAGCTTGCCCACCGCATCGCCGAACACTTTCAGCGCGGCCGCGGCCTGCGGTGAGGCGGACTTGTAGGCGATGCCCTTCTTGGCGAGGCCGAGATGGCCCGGTACGAACAGCGTACGAGCGTAGAACTCGGCGGCGACCTCCTCGCTGGCGAGATAGTCGAGCAGGCGTGCCACCTCTGCCGGATGGCTGCTGGTCTTCAAGGCGACCAGGGCGGCGCCGCCCGGCATTCCGGAGCAGTTGGCCGGACCGCAGGGCGTCGGCACGGCGACCCAGTCAAAAGCGTCGCCGATGGTCTTATCGAACTGCGCGATCTGCCAGGAGCCGGATTCGTAGAAGACGACCTGGGCGTTCTTGAATTCCTCGTTGGCGCCGCGATAGGCGGTGCCGGACACCGCTCCCCACAGCTCCTTCGACATCACGCCGGACTTGTGCCAGTCGGCGATCAGCTTGGCGGCGCGCTTGAACCCGTCATCGACCGGCTTCAGCTCGCCCCCGGTCTCGGCCATTTGTGCTCCTTGAGAGACGGCAAGGCCGAAGAAGCGGTGGCCGGAACGATCGAAAGCGACCGGGAACGGCGCCTGCACCTTGTCGGCGACCGTCTTCGCAGCCTTGGCCCAGTCCTCCCAGGTGGCATTGGCGCCCGGCATGGCGACGCCGGCCTGTTCGAACAGCGTCTTGTTGACAAAGGGGCCGGTCACCGTCAGCTGCGTCATGTAGCCGGGGATCGCGGTGGTGTTGCCCGGCACCCGCATCCACTGCAGGAACGGTCCGTAATTCTGCTCCCAATAGGCCGCATCCTTCAGATGGGGACGAATGTCCATCAGGTAGGGCGCCAAGCCGCCCATATCGGTGATGCGGGCCAGATCCGGACCCTGGCCAGAGGCCAGCTGCACCGGCAGAGTCTCGTTGATCGCCTTGAAGGGCACCTGGTCGAGGACGACCTTCACGTCCTTGTTCTTCTCCTCGAACCGGCGGAGCAGGTCGTTCATGACCTCGCCCTCGTTGCCGTCGGAATACCACATGATGCGCAACGTGGTTTCGGCCTGGGCACCGGCAGACCCGAAGGCGCTCCCGAGGACCGACAACGCCAGCGCACAGCCGGCCATCCATGCTGCCTTTTTCATTGCGTTTCCTCCTTGGGGTCGCTTCCGGACCCTTACTCGGCCCCTGTCCGGACCTGTTTTCTGCCAATACCGGCAGCTCGACGCAGGCGGGGAATTCCCGGCTCCGCTCTTCGGACTTGAATATGGCAAACGTTTGCCTAAACTGTCAACGGCAATGCTCGGCACGCAAATGGAGGGGGTCATGAACGATCGGCGCCGTGAACCGGGACAGGCGGCGGGCCAGACTTCCGGACAAATCTCCTTGGTCGACATCGCGGCCGAAGCGGGAGTGTCCGTCTCCACCGTCTCGCGCATCGCCAACGGTGACCTGAGGCGGGCATCCGCGACGACGGTGGCGAAGGTGCAGCGCCTGATCGCGGAGCGCGGCTATCGCCCCAACCCCGTCGGCCGAAGCCTGCGCGGGGGAGACAGCCGTCTGGTCGCCATGCTGGCGCCCAATCTCGACAACCCAGCCATGGCCGCCATCGCCGCGTCGACGGAGGCAGCCCTCCGCGCTGCCGGCTATGTGATGATCCTGTGCGACACCCATGACCGTCCGGACCTGCAAGACGAGTATCTGCGCGCGATGCGGTCGCGCTTCGCCGAGGGGTTCATTCTGGTCAGCGCGGTCGCCAGCCCCGAGCTGGAGGCATCGCTGGACCGGCGCGAGCCGATCGTCTTCGTGAACCGGCGCAACCCCTATGGCGGCGGCCCCTTCATCGGGATCGACAACAGGCAGGCCGGGGCCGACGCGGCCGACCATCTGCTGGCCTGCGGCGTGCGTTCACCGGCAGTGATCCACCCGGCGGAACTCTCCTCGACCATCCGGGAACGGGTGGAGGGATTTCTCGACCGGATTCGAGAGCGGCAACCGGATATGATGGTGCGCCGTTGCGACGGGGCGGGCGCAAACCATCTCGACTGCGGCTATGCTGCCGCATTGCGGCTCGCCGCCGATGGCGGTTGGCCTGACGGCGTCCTCTGCCCCAGCGACCTGATGGCCTACGGTCTCTTCCGCGCGGCCGGCGAGCAGGGGACTCGCATTCCGGAGGATTGCTGCCCGGTCGGCATCGATGACAACGATCTCAACGCCTGGATCGCCCCCTGGCTCAGTTCGGTCAAGATTCCCTACCACGACTTCGGCGCAGCGATTGTGGCCAGCCTGCGCGACCTGCGGGCGGGCACCCGGGTAGGAGAAGTCCTGCTGCACCATAAACTGGTTCGGCGCCAGTCCGGACCACGGGGGTGAATTGCAGATGAGTGGGCGCCGTCAACTTGTTGACCACCCAGTTGCCGGAGTGGGCCGTGCGGGGTATGGGACGGCATGACAACGCGCCCCGATCCCCGCTACGCCGGCTAGCACTGTCCCGCCGAGATCATTGTGACGGCAGTCTG
>NZ_CAMLJP010000017.1 GCF_946480385.1 uncultured Azospirillum sp. | reverse complement strand
GCCGGTTTTGAGGGCCGGTTTTGAGGGCCGGGTTGGGGCCGGTTGCGGGGTGATCCCGCGCCGCCACGGCGGTGGGGCCGGCCGGCGGAAGGAGCGGGAGTAAGGGAGCATGTCGGTCGGCGTGTCGTTGGATCAGCAGTGGGCGCGCATTCGCGGACGCCTGAAGGAAGAGGTGGGCGAGATCGCCTACCGGAGCTGGCTTCAGCCGCTGTCCGTCGCCAGCCTGGTCGGCGGCGAGGTGTGCATCGTCGTGCCCACGCGCTTCATGCGCGATTGGGTGCTGACCCACTATGCCGACCGCATCCGCGCCCTCTGGTCCGGCGAGAATCCGGAAGTCCAGTCGATCGACGTCATCGTCGCCTCCACCAACCCGCCGGCGGCGCTGGTCGCCGACAACGACGACATTGGCGAAGACCGCGCGCCTCCGGCCCCCCGTGTTCTGGAATCGCGTGCTGCCGACTCCCGACCGGCTCCCCGTCCGCTGCCGCCGTCCTCCGCCGAACCGGCGCCGTCGACCGTCTACACCTCCGCCTCCTATGGCGGGGCGTCGGACGAATCGCCGAACGCCGTCCCGGCGATTCTGGAGGATCGCTCCGACCTGTCGGCCGCGCTCGACCCGCGCTTCACCTTCGAGAATTTCGTCGTCGGCAAGCCGAACGAGCTGGCCCACGCCGCCGCCCGCCGCGTCGCCGACGCCACCACCGTGACCTTCAACCCGCTGTTCCTCTATGGCGGGGTGGGGTTGGGCAAGACCCACCTGATGCACGCGCTGGCCTGGCAGATCCGCAAGAACGACCCGAACCGCAAGGTGCTCTACCTGTCGGCCGAAAAGTTCATGTACCAGTTCATCCGGGCGTTGCGATTCAAGGACACGATGGCCTTCAAGCAGCAGTTCCGCTCGGTCGACGTGCTGATGATCGACGACGTGCAGTTCATCAGCGGCAAGGACAGCACGCAGGAGGAGTTCTTCCACACCTTCAACGCGCTGGTCGACCAGAACCGGCAGGTCATCATCTCCGCCGACAAAAGCCCGTCCGACCTGGAAGGCATGGAGGAGCGGCTGCGCTCCCGCCTCGGCTGGGGGTTGGTCGCCGACATCCACCCGACCACCTACGAACTGCGGCTGGGCATCCTCCAGGCCAAGGCCGACGCGCTCCAGGCCAGCATCCCGCTGAAGGTGCTGGAGTTCCTGGCCCACAAGATCACGTCCAACGTGCGCGAGCTGGAAGGGGCGCTGAACCGCATCGTCGCCCATGCCGAGCTGGTCGGCCGTTCCATCTCGCTGGAGACGACGCAGGAGGTGCTGCACGATCTGCTGCGCGCCAACGACCGCCGCGTCACCATCGACGAGATCCAGAAGCGGGTGGCGGAGCATTACAACATCCGCGTCGCCGACATGCATTCCGCCCGCCGCGCCCGCGCGGTGGCCCGCCCGCGCCAGATCGCCATGTATCTGGCCAAGCAGCTGACCGCCCGCTCGCTGCCGGAGATCGGCCGCAAGTTCGGCGGCCGCGATCACACCACGGTCATGCATGCGGTCAAGAAGGTGGACGAATTGCGCGCCACCGACCCGTCCTTCGCCGAGGATGTCGAACTGCTGCGGCGCATGCTCGAAAGCTGAAGTTCGTTCGGTCCGCCAATTAACATCCCAAACAACCGCGCAATCAACCGCGACGTGTCGCCACGCCGCTATCCCATCGCGACGGGAAGTTTGCTAAAGTCCGCGCGCACGGAATCTTTGCGGACGGCGCGGGTGTTGTGGTGGAAACGAATGTTCTTGTCGTCGACGATTCCAATTTCTTTCGCGACCTGATCCGGACAGATCTGGAAAGCAACGGTTACCGTGTGTTGCTCGCGGAGGATGGGGCGGAGGCGCTGTCGCTCTACCGCAGCCACGACATCCACATCCTCATCACCGATCTGGAAATGCCGGTGATGACCGGGCTGGAGCTGTGCTGGCATGTCCGGGCGGAGGACGACCAGCACCGCACCTTCACCATCCTGATGACCGGCAACACCGAGACGGCCCGGCGGATCGAGGCCTTCGACTCCGGCGCCGACGAGTTCCTGGCCAAGCCCATCGACCTGTCGATGCTGCGCGCCCGCGTCCGCGCCGGAGAGCGCATCACCCGCATGCATCGGGTGATGGTGGAGATGCTGCACACCGATTACCTGACCGGCGTGCTGAACCGCCGCTATTTCATGGAACGGCTGGACCAGGCCTACCGCGCCGCGAAGGAAACCGGCTCCCCGCTGGCGGTGGCGATGTTCGACATCGACCATTTCAAGACGATCAACGACACCCACGGCCACAGCAACGGCGACCTCGCGCTGAAACGCTTCGCCGACCATTGCGCCGCCCAACTGCCCGACGGCGGCTTCCTCGGCCGGCTGGGCGGGGAGGAGTTCTGCTTGTGCCTGCCCGCCGCCGACCTGGATGCGGCGCTGGCGCGGGTGGAGGCGATCCGCCGCTCCACCGCCGAGTTGATGGTGGAGACCGGCAGCGGGGCCAGCTTCGGCTTCACCGTCAGCATCGGCATGTGCCTGGACCGGGACACCGGCTCGGTCAACGACCTGATGGCCCAGGCGGACGAGGCGCTCTATTTCGCCAAGCGCAGCGGCCGCAACCGCACCGTCCTGCGCGGCGCCGAAGGGGTGACGGTGAAGGCCCGCTTCTACGTGATGTAACCCTTTCTCTTTCCCCCTCATGTGACGGCTCTATGAAGTTTGGCGGAGCCGCGTCTTCCCCCATGGACGGACCGCTTTTGTCTAAGGCACACTTTCTGCCTTAAACGGGGCGCCTTATGCGTGGCCGGCACCCGTCCAAACGCCATTCAAGAGCCAGGGAGAACGGGCGTCATGTCCAAACTCGATCACACCCAGACCGAGTCCCAGCGTTCCAGCGCCGAGACCCAGCGCGCCGCCAAGAGCTTCACCCGCCGCCTGCTGCTGCAGAGTGCCGCGGCCGCGGCCGGTGTCGCCTCGGTCGGTCCCTTCATCCTGCGCGAAGGCCGCGCGGCGTCGGGTTCGGTGAAGATCTTCTCCTGGGCCGGCTACATCAGCCCGGACATGCTGGCCGACTTCGAGAAGAAGACCGGCGTCAAGGCGACCCTGACCGAATACGGCACCAACGACGAGCTGCTGAACCAGTTGAAGGCCACCGGCGGTGCCGGCTTCGACATCATCCACCCCACCGTCGACCGCGTGCCGAACTATGTCGAATACGAGCTGGTGCAGCCGCTCGACGAATCGAAGGTGAAGTGGGACGGCTGCCTGAAGTCGTCGGTCGAGGGCTCCGCCGGCATGGGCGGCGTCGTCGGCGGCAAGCGCTATCTCGCCCCGGCCGACTGGGGGACGGAAGCGCTGGCCTACGACATGAAGAAGGCACCGCTGACCTACGGCACCGCCAGCTACGGCGATTTGTGGGCGCCGGCCAATGTCGGCAAGGTGACCGTGCGCGGCCATTCGGCGCTGATCGGCATCGCGCTGTGGCTGGAAAGCCAGGGCAAGCTGCCGCACCCCGTCCGCGACCAGTTCAAGGACGAGGCGAAGGCACGCGCCAACTTCGACGCCATCCTGAAGGTGGCGGCGGAGAACAAGAAGTCGGTCGCCCAGTTCTGGACCAACGAGAACGAGGCCCAGGGCGCCTTCCGCACCAACGGCTGCGTCATCGGCCAGACCTGGGACAGCAGCGCCGTCGCGCTCCGCAAGGAAGGCCTGCCGATCCGCTTCGTCGCCCCGAAGGAGGGTGCGCTCGCCTGGATGGAAGGCTTCGCCATCCCGAAGAAGGCGGAGAACCTGGAGAACGCCTATGCCTGGATCAACTGGTTCTACACGCCCCAGGCCGGCGCGCTCTACACCAACCATTCCGGCATCTCCAGCACCGCGGTCGGTGCCGAGGCCCATCTGACCGAGCTGAACAAGCAGTTCTTCGCCGACGCCTACCCCGGCGACGCGCTGCAGAAGCTGTGGTGGTGGCCGATCCAGGAGGCGTGGTACGTCTCCATCCGCAACGAGTACCAGGATCGTTTCCTGGCGGCGTGATCCGCACACAGCAGGACCCATGAGCCAAGACGTCCAACTCGACCATGTCACCATGCGGTTCGGCGACACCGTCGCCGTCCGCGACGTGTCGCTGACCATCGGGGCGGGGGAGTTCTTCAGCTTCCTCGGCCCGTCGGGCTGCGGCAAGACCACCATCCTGCGCATGATCTCCGGCTTCATGGAGCCGACCGACGGCGTCATCCGCATCGGCGGCCGGGACATGCGCGGCATCGGTCCGAACAAGCGGCCGACCGCGCTGATCTTCCAGAACCTGGCCCTGTTCCCGCTGATGACGGTGGCGGACAACATCGGCTTCGGGCTGGAGGTGCGCGGCGTGCCGTCGGCCGACCGTAAGCGTCGCGTCCGCGAACTGCTGGAACTGGTGGCGCTGCCCGACACGGCGGACAAGCGGGTGACCGACCTGTCCGGCGGCCAGCGCCAGCGCATCGCCATCGCCCGCGCGCTGGCGGTGGAGCCGGCGGTGCTGCTGCTCGACGAACCGCTCTCCGCGCTGGACCTCAAGCTGCGCCAGCACATGCGGGCGGAGCTGCGCGAGTTGCAGAAGCGCACCGGGGTCACCTTCATCTACATCACCCACGACCAGGGCGAGGCCTTGACCATGTCCGACCGCATCGGCGTGATGTCGCGCGGCGTGCTGGAACAGGTGGGCGACGGCAAGACCATCTACGACCATCCGGAGACCGCCTTCGTCGCGTCCTTCGTCGGCGAGTCGAACCGCTTCGCCGGCCCGGTCACCCAGGCGGCGGACGGCTGGGCTGTGCTCGACACCCCCTTCGGGCCGTTGCGTGGCCGCAACCCGCGCGGACTGTCGGCGGGCGACCGCGCCACCCTCTATGTCAGGCCGGAACGGCTGGCGCCGGGGGAGGGCGACAACAGCCTGAGCGCCCGCGTCAGCCACAGCGACTTCGAGGGCGCGTTCGTCAACGCCTTCCTCGACGGCGGCCTGACCGTGCAGATGCCGCATCTTGGCCAGGAGCCGGCCTTCGTCCCCGGCGAAACCGTGCGGCTGGGCTTCCGCGCGGCGGATGCGGTGGTGTTGCCGACGGCTTGAGACTCCCTCTCCCGCCCCGGGAGAGGGCATGAAGCCGACGGCCGTTGGCCAGACGACTGCAAAGCAGTCGTAGGCGGAATGCGGTCGCGAGACTTGCGAGCGACCTCGGGGCCCAAGCGAAGCTTGGGAAGGGTGAGGGGGCACCCAAGAATCCCGAACCGCATGGTTCCTTGGATCACCCCTCACCCTCCCCACGCCTCCGGCGCGGGTCCCCTCCCTCTCCCGGGGCGGGAGAGGGTAAAAGCGCCACAAACGAAAACGCCCCGGCCAACCGGCCGGGGCGTTTCGCATTGGGAAGACCGAGTCGTCAGTGCGTCTGCTGGATCGCCGACAGCTGCCACTGGCCGCCGCGCGGGCGGACGAAGGTCCACAGCTCGGTCGCTTCGGTCGGCTGCGAGGCGTTGCCCTCGATCACCCGGCCGCTGGCGCGGTCCACCGTGACGTCGATCAGCGAGAAGCGCATGGCGACGGTGGCGTATTCCTGCGTCCCCTCGCGCCAGCCCTCGGCCAGATCGCCCTGCAGCAGGCGGACGTCGCTGACCTTGTTGACCACGCCGCGGTTGCGGTTCTCCGCCAGATCGTCGCCAAAGTAGGCGAACATTTCCGGCGTCGTCGCGGCGCGCAGCGCGTCGGCATCCTCGCGCCCGTAGGCGGTCTGGACGGTGACCAGCAGCCGCTCGAACGCCTCGAAGTCGTTCGGCTGGATGCCGATCTCGTCGGCTGCCTGACGGCGCTGGGCCGGACCGGCATTGCTGCCGCCCATCCCGCCAACCGGGCCGCCCACCGGGTTATAACCGACATCCGCCGAGTCGCGGTTCATCTGGCCACCCTGCGGACCACCGGCATAGGCCGGCCGGTTCCCGCCCAGCGGGCCGCCGGACGCCGCGGTGTTGGCGGTCTGCGAGCGGTTGCGGAAGAAGCGCATGGCGAGCCGGACCAGGAAGACGACCAGCAGGATCTGCAGGATGAAGCCCAGGATGCCGGCGAAGCTGCCCAGCCCCTCGAAGAAGCCGCCGCCGAACAGCATCGCGCCGATGCCGGCGCCGATCAGGCCGCCCATCAGACCCGACATGAAGCCGCCGCCGAAGAAGCTGCGCGAGGGAGCCGCCGCCGGAGCGGTGGAACCGGGGCGCTGCATGCCTGGCGACGCCGCCGGAGCAGTCGAGCGCTCCATCGGCGACACCGCGCTCGGCGCGGTGCTGGTGGCGGCCGGCGCGTCATAGGTGCGGCTGCCGCGGCTGCCCGAAGAGCTGCTCTTGCCGGCGCGGGCGTCGGCGGTGCCGGCGGCCAGCGCCATCACCAGGGCAACCGCCACCGCCGTGGCAGCGCGGGCGCCCCGCATTCCGGTGGAGGTGGCGGAAAGGCTCGAAGGTCGGGTCTTCTCGCTCATGATCGTGCTCGCTTGTCGCATCTGGTCTGTTGTCCAGCCTTGCCAGATGGGGGTGGTCCCGCCTCCGTTTAAGAGGCGGTCTCACTTTTTTCGAGCAACAATAAGCACGGCCGCCTAATCGGTCTCACTTTGCAGGGCCCCTCCCTGCAGGGCATCGATCGCCCGGCGGTCGCGCTTGGTCGGCCGCCCGGCGCCCGGCGCGCGGTAAGGGTCCTGCAACCGCTCCTCCGGCACCGGCGGGGCAAGATCCTCGTACAGCGCCTGGGCTTCCGGCGCCGGCCCGCGTCGGCTTCCCAGCGCCACCACCTTGATGACGCGGATGTGCCGCCCCTGGGCGAAGGTCAGCACGTCTCCCGGCTTCACCGCCGCATGCGCCTTGGTCACCACCGCCCCCGACAGCCGCACGCCCCCGTCATTGCACAGCTTGGCGGCGAGGCTGCGCGTCTTGAAGAAACGCGCATACCAAAGCCACTTGTCGATCCGCAGCCGGCCGGGAGTGGAGTCTTCGATGTCGGTGTTGCCAGCGGTGTTGCTCATGGGCGTTTCCGTCTGTTGATCTCGTTCATCATTCGTAGGTCGTCATGCCCCCTCACATCCCCGACAGCTGCCGCAGCTTGGCGAACGGATGGTCCTCGTTCGTCGGCCGCTCGCGCCGCTGCCTGTTTCCCTGCTGCTGCCTGGGTGGCCGCTTCCGCTTCCAGGCCACCGCCCCGTCCTCGGCGACGATCCGCACATAGCCGAGCCCGGTCAGCACCGTCCCCAGTTCCTCCGCCGACAGGCCGACGCGCTGGCCGAGCGCCACCTCGCGGATCGGCGCGTTGGCCTTGGACGCCGTCAGCAGCTCCGTCTCCAGCCGGTCCAGCATATCGACGCGCAGCGCCCGTCCGCCGGCCAGCGGATAGCCGATGGCCTCCCAGAAGGCCGGCGGTGCGCCACCCTCCTTCACCGGCGGTGCTTCGACCGAAACGCGGCCGGGCGGCGGGATCGGCACCGGCAAGGGATGCCCCTGCGCCACCGCCCACAGCAGACCGCGCAAGCTCACCGCCGCCGGCTTGGCCAGCGCCGTCAGATAGAGGTGCGACACCCCCAGCCGGACACCCAGCTTGGTCAGCGCCTTGCGGTCCTCGCGCTCCAGCCGCTCCACCATGTCGGCCACCGGCGCCCGCGGCAGCACCCCCAGCCCCTCGACCAGCTGGAAGACCAGCCCGCGCCCGGCGCCCGACAGCCCTTCGGCGGCGGACAGCGCGAACAGCGGCTTCAGCCGGGCGGCGATGTGGTCCTTCAGCCAGCGGTCCAGCCGCGCCCGCACCCGCTCGCGCTGGGCCTGATCCAGCATGCCCTCGTCGAACGGCACCACCAGCGGCGCCTGCACCGACGGCCCCGCCGCCAGCCGCGCCACCGGCAGATTGTCGGCGCTCAGCACCCCGTCCGGCCCCAAGGCGAAGACGTCGTCCGGTTCCGCCTCGAAGGCGCGCAGCCGCTTGGCAAGCTCATCGCGCAACGCGCGTCGCGCGGCGGTCAGCAGCGATTTCGCCTCATCGGAGCGGTCGGGCGCGTCGGGCACGAAGCGGAAGCCCTCCAGCCGGCCGACGACATGCCCCTCCACCACCACCTCGCCGTCGGCCCGCACGCCGCCCAGCAGCGACCGCCCGTCCTTCAGCGTCCGCGACAGCGTGGCGGAGCGGCGGTCGATGAAGCGCTGGGTCAGCCGCTCGTGCAGGGCGTCGGACAGCCGGTCCTCGATGGCGCGGGTGCGTTCCTGCCAGTGTAGCGGGTCCTTCAGCCAGGTCGGCCGGTTGGAGATGTAGGTCCAGGTGCGGATATGGGCGATGCGGGCGACCAGCGCGTCGATGTCCCCCTCCGTCCGGTCGAGCCGGGCGATCTGCTTCGCCACCCAGTCGTCGTCCAGCCGGCGCAGCGGCCCGCGCAGGCTGCGGAAGACCTGGGCCAGCAGCTTGGTGTGGGCATCCGACAGCACCTTGCGGAAGTCGGGGACCTGACAGACCTCCCACAGCAGTTTCACGGCGTCCCGGCCGCGCGCGAGGTCCATGATCTCCGGATCGCGCACCAGCGCCTGCAGCGCCAGATGGTCGTCGGCCTCGCGCACGCGGGACAGCTCCTGGATCGGCGCCCGTTCCTCCAGCGATTTCAGCAGGAAGCCCGGCGTGTCGAAGCGCAGGTCGCTGTTGCGCCAGGACAGCGCCTTGACCGTCTCGAACTCGTGGTTCTCCACGCGGGTGACCAGATCGGCGTCCAGTTCCCCCACCTCGTCGGTGGTGCCGAAGGTGCCGTCGCGCATGTGCCGCCCGGCGCGACCGGCGATCTGCGCCACCTCGGCGGGGCGCAGGCGGCGCGGGGCGAAGCCGTCGAACTTGACGATGCGGGCGAAGGCGACATGGTCGACATCCATGTTCAGCCCCATGCCGATGGCGTCGGTCGCCACCAGATAGTCCACCTCGCCCGCCTGATAGAGGCCGACCTGCGCGTTGCGCGTGCGCGGGCTGAGCGCCCCCAGCACCACCGCGGTGCCGCCGCGCTGGCGCCGGATCATCTCGGCGATGGCATAGACGTCGGTGGCGGAAAAGGCGACGACCGCCGAGCGCGGCGGCAGGCGCGTCAGCTTCTTGTAGCCGGCATAGGTCAGCTGGGAGAAGCGCGGCCGGCTGATGAACTCCGCCTTCGGCACCAGCCGGCGGATCATCGGCTGCATCGAATCGGAGCCCAGCACCATCGTCTCGACCATGCCGCGGGCGTTCAGCAGCCGGTCGGTGAAGATGTGGCCGCGCTCCGGATCGGCGCAGAGCTGGATCTCGTCGACCGCCAGGAAATCGACCGCGCGGTCCAGCGGCATCGATTCGACGGTGCAGACCCAATAGGACGGGTTGGGGGGCAGGATCTTCTCCTCCCCCGTCACCAGCGCGACGGCGTTCTTTCCCTTGATCGAGACGATGCGGTCGTAATTCTCCCGCGCCAGCAGGCGCAGGGGAAAGCCGATCATTCCGGACCGGTGACCGAGCATGCGCTCGATCGCCAGATAGGTCTTGCCGGTGTTGGTCGGCCCCAGCACGGCGACCACACGGCCCCCCCGCCCGAGACCGCCGCCCGCCGAAGCGTGAGAGGACGTCATAGGGTTAAGCTTTGGGGTGCGGAGGCCCGCAATGCAAGCGGCGGCTTGTCTTTATCGCCTTCCACCATACCGCAGTGGAATTCCCTCTCCCCAAAAACGACAAGGGCCGCCGAATGGGGGATTCGGCGGCCCTCGGTCTCACGGCGGCTGCGTTGGGGGGCTTGGGGTCGCCGCCGGGAGTCCGTCTGTCCTTGTTACGTCCTTACTTGGTCGGCTCCTGCGGTGCCGGCGCCGGGCCCTTTCCCGGACCCATCATACCGCCCGGCCCCATGCCGCCCGGACCCATGCCGTGATGGCGCGGGCCGTCATGGTCCCAGCCGCCCATATGGCCGCCATGGTGGCCGCCCATCCGGCCGCCCATGCCGCCCGGACCCGGGGTCAGCATGCGGTCGGCCTGCTTCTGCTGTTCGGGCGTCAGCTGGCCATAGAGGTCGGTCAGCGCCGGGCGGACGGTCTGGATCTGCTGCAGGTGGGCCTGCATCATTTGCTCGACCCGCTCAAGGCGCTGCGGCAGGGCTGCCGGCGGCGGGGTGTCCTTGAACTTGACGCACAGATCCTGCGTCGGCTTCAGGCTGGAGCGGGCGGCGTCGGCGAACTTGGTCCAGGCGGCGCGCTGCTGATCGGTGATGTTCAGCTTCTTCTCCGCATAGGCCAGCTTGCCGGCCAGACGGGCTTCCTGGTCCTCGCACATGCGGGCGAAGTGGCGGTCGGGGCCGCCGGCGCCGGGACCCATTCCAGCGCCGGGACCACCCGGCTGCGGGCCACCCTGGGCGAAGACCGGAACGGCCACGCCGAGGCCGGCAACCAGCAGGGCGGACGTCAGAAGGGCGCGTTTCATGGTGTCGACTCCTCAGTGTTTGGTGCTCTCTAAACCCCGGATGGAGGGGCTTATTCCGTTGGGACGCTGCCGGCTGCATCGCCGCCGCTGTCCCGATGACCAGACAATGGGCGCCGAACGTTGCGGTCGAATGTCCGCAAACCGGTCATTTGGTAACAGAGTGTAACCGCCGGCCCTCCGGTAACCGGGCGTTACACATTTCCCCTTCACGCCCGCCGCGCCTCGCCCGATCATGGCCTCCATGGACCGCACGCCCCACCTCCTCGTCGTCGACGACGACCGCGAAATCCGCTCCCTCGTCGCCCAGTTCCTGACCAAGCACGGCTACCGGGTCACCGGGGTCAGGGACGGGGCGGAGATGATGCGCACGCTCGACGGCGCCCGCGTCGACCTGATCGTCCTCGACCTGATGCTGCCGGGGGAGGATGGGCTGTCGCTCTGCCGCCGGCTGCGCGCCACGCCGCAGACGGCGCAGACCCCCGTCATCATGCTGACCGCCATGGGGGAGGAGACCGACCGCATCGTCGGGCTGGAGATGGGCGCCGACGACTATCTGGCGAAGCCCTTCAGCCCGCGCGAACTGCTGGCCCGCATCAAGGCGGTGCTGCGCCGCGTCTCCGCCCCGCCGGTGGCGGGCGCCCCGGCGGCGGCCGGCACGGTGCTGCGCTTCGAAGGCTGGTCGCTCGACCTCACAAAGCGGGAACTGCGCTCGCCCGACGGCGTGCTGGTCCAGCTGTCGGCCGGCGAGTACGACCTGCTGGTCGCCTTCGTCGAGCATCCGCAGCGGGTGCTGACCCGCGACCAGCTTCTCGATCTGGCGCGCGGGCGGTCGGCGGTTCCCTTCGACCGCTCCATTGACGTGCAGGTCAGCCGGCTGCGCCGCAAGATCGAACCCGACCCGGCCGAACCGACGCTGATCAAGACGGTGCGCGGCGGCGGCTATCTCTTCACCCCGACCGTCGGCAGCGGCGGACTTGCATCGTGACCACCCGGCCGGAGGAGATGACGGCGAAATCCAGGCTGGCCCGCCGCCGCCGCCTCCGCCGCCTGCGCCTCGGCTTCCCCGACAGCCTCGCCGCGCGCATCGCCCTGACGGTGGTGCTGGCGCTGCTGCTGACCCAGGCGATCAGCGCGCTGGTCTATCTGACCGACCGCAGCGAGGGGCCGCCGATCCACGGCCCCAACGTGCTGATCCAGCGCATCACCGCCATCGTCCAACTGGTGGAGAGCACGCCGCCGCCGGGCCGCGAGCGGGTGGTGCGCGCCATCGACGACCCGGTCCTGCGCGTTGAATGGCGTCCCGACCGCCCGCCGCCGCTGGCGCCCGACGCCATATCCAGCGGCCGGTTCGACGGGCTGAAGCGCCGGCTGAGCGACTCCCTCGACACCGCCGACCGCAACATCCTGGTCGAGGTGCAGCGCCCGCCCCGCGACGACCATCCGCACCCGCCCTTCATGGGCGGCGACGAGGCCCGGCGCTGGGGGCCGCATGTCCGGCTGTCGGTGCGGCTCGGCGACGGGTCGTGGCTCAGCTTCACCGGCGGCGATCCGCTGGCCGGCCCCTTCGGCATCGTCCGCTTCCTGTTGTGGATGGGCGCGATCGTCGCGGTGATCCTGCTGGTGTCGCTGCTGGCCGCCCGCCGGGTGACGGCGCCGCTCGCCGGCTTCGCCGCCGCCGCCGAACGGCTCAGCGTCGACGGGCAGGCCGACCCCCTGCCGGAGGAGGGCCCGCGCGAGCTGCGCGCCGCCACCCGCGCCTTCAACCGGATGCAGGCGCGGCTCGCCCGCTTCGTCGCGGACCGCACCCAGATGCTGGCGGCGATCAGCCACGACCTGCGCACGCCGATCACCCGCCTGCGCCTGCGCGCCGAACTGGTCGACGATCCGGAGATGCAGCGGCGGATGCTGGCCGACCTGGACGAGATGGAGGCGATGATCTCCGCCACGCTCGCCTTCGCCCGCGACGACGCCCAGCGCGAGCCGCGTGGCCGCTTCGACCTCGCCGACCTGCTGCAGAGCCTGTGCGACGACCGTGTCGATGCCGGCCACCGCGCCCTCTACGACGGCCCGGCCCATGTGGTGGCGGAAGGCCGCCCGGTGGCTCTGCGCCGGGCGCTGGCCAACCTGATGGACAACGCCATCAAGTATGGCGGCGGCTTCACCGTCCGGCTGGAGACCGGCGACGACGGCACCAACGCCGCCAACGCCCCCAATGCCCTGATCCACATCGACGACGACGGCCCCGGCATCCCGGAGGCGGAGTTCGAGAAGGTCTTCGCCCCCTTCTACCGGCTGGAGCGCTCCCGCTCCCGCGACACCGGCGGCGTCGGCCTGGGCCTGTCCACCGCCCGCAGCATCATCCGCGGCCACGGCGGCGACGTGACCCTGGCGAACCGCAGCGAGGGCGGCCTGCGCGCGACGGTGACGCTGCCGTTGTAGAAAGGCCCTCTCCCGCCCCGGGAGAGGGAGGGGACCCGCCGAAGGCGGGGAGGGTGAGGGTCGATCGGAACATGGATTCTGATCCTTGGATCACCCCTCACCCGGCCCTTCGGGCCACCCTCTCCCGGGGCGGGAGAGGGGAATTTCCGTCACCTGTGCCTCACCCCCAATTTCGGATAGCGTCATCCTTTCGCCACGGTCGGGAGACAAATAATCGTCTGCCCGCCACCGGTCTTCCGGCGGCGCGGATGTAGGCGTATGAGGACCGAAGCGGGAACGTTTCCCGCACTCACCGCATCGACCCGATGGGGCTTCAGCGAGCGCGCCGTGACCGCCGACCGACCCGACGACCAAAGGGACCCAGGCCAGCTCTACGCCGGCCTCCGCCCGATCCGCACCCGCGAAGACCCGTCGCCGCTCGACCGGCTGACGGCGGGGGAGGTCGCCCGCGTGCTGGCCGCCAAGGCGTTCGCAATTGCCCGCGACCGGCTGGCGACGCTTGGCCGGAACAAGCCGCGCCGCAGGCAGCCGCCGCCCTCCGCCGCTCCGCCGCCGACGCCCTACAAGCAGCCGCGCCGGCCGCGCCGCCGCGGCTTGCCGTCCTTCACCCTGCAAAGGATCTCCTTGCCCAAACTCAAAGCGTCCAGGCCGTCCCCGCGGCGGGCCAACGGTTCGCAGCCGCCGCAGCCTCCTTATCCGCCCGCCGGCCGGCCCGGCCAACCGCCGCAGCCGCCCAAGAAAAACGGCGGCAAGGGCGGCGGCTGGATGAGGCAACTGCTGCAATGGGGCCTCGTCGCCGCCATCTGGTGCGGCATCGGCTTGGGCGCGGTGCTGGCCTGGTTCGCGCTCGACCTGCCGGACATCTCCAAGGTGGCGCAGTTCGAACGCCGCGCCTCGATCACCGTTCTGGCCGCCGACGGCAGCGAGTTCGCCCGCTTCGGCGACCTGCACGGCACGACGCTGAGCGTGAAGGATCTGCCGCCGCATCTGGTCGACGCCGTGCTGGCGATCGAGGACCGCCGCTTCTACAGCCATTTCGGCATCGATCCGCTGGGTCTGGCCCGCGCCGTCTATGTCAACTGGCGCTCCGGCCGGGCGGTGCAGGGCGGCTCCACCATCACCCAGCAGCTCGCCAAGAACCTGTTCCTGACGCCCGAGAAGTCGCTGAAGCGCAAGATCCAGGAGGCGATGCTGGCGTTGTGGCTGGAGAGCCGCTTCACCAAGGACCAGATCCTCACCGCCTATCTGAACCGCGTCTATCTCGGCGCCGGCACCTTCGGGGTGGACGCCGCCGCCCGCACCTATTTCGGGAAGCCGGCGACCGAGGTTGACATCCGCGAATCGGCGGTGCTGGCCGGCCTGCTGAAGGCGCCGTCGCGCTACGCCCCCAGCACCAACCCGGATGAGTCGGCGGAGCGGGCGCGGGTGGTGATGGCGGCGATGCTGGATGCCGGCTACCTCACCCAGGCGCAGTACGACGCCGCCCGCACCGCCAAGCCCTCGCCCAAGCGCCGGCCCGGCGGCGACGGCCGCTATTTCGCCGACTGGGTGACCGATCTGGTGCCGGGCTTCGCCGGCCCCGACCATGGCGACGTCATCGTCCGCACCACGCTGGACCTGCGGATGCAGCGCGCCGCCGAACAGCGGATGGAGGCTCTGCTCGCCGGTCCCGGTGCCGCCGCCAACGTCCGCCAGGGCGCGCTGGTCGCCATGAGCCCCGACGGCGCCGTGCGCGCGCTGGTCGGCGGCCGCGATTACGACAGCAGCGAGTTCAACCGCGCCACCCAGGCGCTGCGCCAGCCGGGCTCGGCCTTCAAGCCCTTCGTCTATCTGGCCGCCCTGGAAACCGGCTGGACCCCCGACAGCCTGATCGACGACGCCCCGGTCCAGCTCGGCAACTGGAGTCCCGGCAATTACGACGGCAAGTACCGCGGCAGCATCACGCTGGCCTCGGCGCTGGCCCATTCGTCCAACACCGCGACGGCGCGGCTGATCGACCGGGTCGGCACCGACCGGGTGCGGCGGATCGCGTCCGATCTCGGCATCTCCTCGCCGCTGACCCGCGACCTGTCGCTGGCGCTCGGCACCAGCGAGGTGACGCCGCTGGAGCTGGTGCGTGCCTATGCCGGCATCGCCAACCGCGGCGTCCCTGTCTGGGCCTATGCCATCACCGAGATCAAGAGCCGCGACGGCGCCGTCCTCTACCGGCGCCAGGGTGGCGGCGGCGCGCCGGTGGTCGATCCCGCCCATGCGGTCCAGCTCGCCCGGATGATGAGCGGCGTGCTCGACTACGGCACCGGCCGCAGCGCCCGGCTGAACCGTCCGGCGGCGGCCAAGTCCGGCACCACCCAGGACTATCACGACGCCTGGTTCGTCGGCTTCACCGCCGATCTGGTCGCCGGCGTCTGGCTCGGCAACGACAACAACGACGCCATGAAGAAGGTCACCGGCGGCACCCTGCCGGCCAAGCTGTGGCGCGAGTTCATGCTCGACGCCCATGCCGGCAAGCCCGCCCGTCCGCTCCCCGGCCTGGACGGCGCCCCCGCCTGGACGCCGCCGCCGGGAAGCGCAATGCCGAACGGCGTCCCGATGGCCTCGGCCGACGCGCGGCCCGGCGGCGCCATCGGTTCGCTGATCGAAAAGATCGCCGGCGGCTCCGGCGCCGCGCCCAAGGTGCAGTACGACTACAGCAACAGCGGGGTGCGGTAGAGGGAGTGTCGGCTCCGATTGCCCCCACCCCGACCCTCCCCCGCTTCGCGGGAGAGGGGGCAGGACGTTTGTAGGAGTGATGCAAAGGAGCGGCGGAGTTCCCTCTCCCGCGAAGCTCTCGCACAAAGCTTCGCTTTGTGCTGACGCGACAGGCGGACCGTAGGTTCGCTGAGAGCGGGGGAGGGTTAGGGAGGGGGCACCCACATCCACCACCCCACCCTCAGGTTCCCCCCACCGCCCCGACCCTGCTATACCTCCCCCCGACTTTCCCCACGGCGGACGACAGATGCAGGCGGACGATGGACTGGACGGAGCGGACGTGCTGGCGGAGGCGGCGCCCCCGCCTGCTGCCGACATCCCAACTCCGCCCGCCAATCCGCCTGCCGGTCCCCGCGACGCCCTCAACCCGCTGCTCAGCGTCGCCGCGCCGGTGCTGGCGCTCGCCACCTCCCTGCGCGACCGCGCCCTGACCGACCCGCCGCGCGCCGCCGCCGCCTCGGCGCTGGAGCGGTTCGACCGCGCCGCCGCCGGCGCCGGCCTTGATCCCGACGACATCCGCGCCGCCCGCATCGCGCTGGCCGCCACGCTGGACGACGTCGCCCGCGCTGCCGGCCATGGCGGGGCGGCGGTGGCCGAGCCGGGAGCCGGGGTGCGCTTCTTCGACCTGCTCGACGGCATGCTGGGCGACCCGCGCCGTCACCGCCACGCTTTGGAGCTGTTCTACGCCTGCCTGTCGCTGGGCTTCGAAGGCCGCTTCCGCGACAAGCCCGGCGGCGCCCACGACCTCGCCCGCCTGCGTGACGAGCTGTACCGCATCCTGCGCCGCGCCCGCGGCGACGTGCCGGCGGAGCTGTCTCCCGCCTGGACCGGGGTGGCGGAGCCGTTCCGGCCTATCGGCAGCCGGCTCGGCGACAGGCTGGGCGGCGGCTTGCCCGGCTGGCTCGTCTGGGCGGCGGTGGCGCTGGGGCTGTCCGGCCTCTACGTCCATCTCGCCGGCACCCTCGACCGCCAAGCGGAGCCGGTGGCCGCCCGCATCGCGGCGCTGCTGCCCGACCGGCCGATCGAGATCGCCCGGCTGGTCCCGCCGCCGCCGCCCACCGCCGGCCCGGCCCTGATCGCCCGCATCACCGGCCGGCTCGCCCCGGAGATCCGCACCGGCTCCGTCGAGGTGCTGGCGGGGGAGGACGGCGCCCTGGTCATCCGCATCCCGGCGGCGGCGATGTTCGCCACCGGCAGCGACGCCGTGAAGGCCCGCCACCGCGCCATCGTCGAGCGGGTGGGCCAGACCCTGGCGACCGAGTCCGGCGGCGTGCTGGTGGTCGCCCACACCGACGACCAGACCCCGCCCACCGGCCGCCTCGCCACCGCACAATCCCTGACCGACGCCCGCGCCGAAGCGGTGCGCAAGCTGCTGGAGCACACCATCGCCCCCGCCCGCCTGTCGGCCGAGGGCCATGGCGATCAGGAGCCGGTCGCGCTGAACGACACGCCCGCCGGGCGCGACGCCAACCGGCGGATCGACATCCGCCTCTATCCGCAATAGGGCGCCCGCCATGGCCGATCCCCGTCCCACCAAGGCCGGCGCCGCTCCGGCGCAGATGGCCGTGTCGGAGAAGGCGGCGAAAAAGACCGTGGCGAAAAAGACGGGCAGGCGCCGCAAGCCCGCCGCCACGCCCTCGCTGCACCGCTCCGCCCGCGCCCGCTGGGCGACCTCGCTGCTGGGCGCGCTGGCGCTGGGGCTGGCCGGCTGGCTGCTGCTGCCGCGTCTGGCCACCGCCGCCGCCCCCCATCTGCTGCCGACCATCCAGGCCGACTGGAGCGTCCGTCTGCTGCCGCTGGTCCTGGCTCTTACCGTCTGGATCGCCGTCAACCGCCGCATCGACGGCCGCGAGCGCGCCGCCAACGCCCGCCTGCTGGAGGCGCTGGCCGCCGGCCGCGACCCGGAACTGAAGGCCTCGCTGGAGGAGATCGGCGTGGTGCGCAAGCGCCTCGACGCCGTGCTGGCCCAGCTGCGCAAGCGCCGCGGCGGGCGCTATCTCTACCAGCTGCCCTGGTATCTGGTGATCGGCGCCCCCGGTTCGGGCAAGACGACGGCGCTGGCCAACACCGGCCTCGCCACCCCGCTGCTCAACGGCACCGTCACCGGGCCGCTGGCCGGGCTGGCCGGCACCCGCAACTGCGACTGGTGGTTCACCGACCGCGCCGTCCTGATCGACACCGCCGGCCGCTACACCACCCAGGACAGCCGGCGCGCGGTGGACGGCCGGGTGTGGTCCGGCCTGCTCGACCTCTTGAAGGAGCATCGCCCGCGCCAGCCCGCCAACGGCGTCCTTCTCACCGTCAGCATCCCCGAACTGACCGGCTGGACCGATGCCGAGCGCCGCAACCACGCCATCCTGATCCGCCAGCGCCTGAACGAGCTGCGGGTGCAGCTGGGCGTCCGCCTGCCGGTCTATCTGCTGCTGACCAAGGCCGACCTGCTGGACGGCTTCGCCACCTTCTTCGACCCGCTGGACCGCGAGGCGCGCAGCCAGATCTGGGGCCTGACCCTGCCGGCCGAAGAACCGGAAAGCGGCCCACTGTCCGTCTTCCGCGACCTCTATGCCGGTCTGGTGCGGCGGTTGGACGAGCGGCTGCTCGACCGGCTGCACCAGGAACCCGACATCCGCCGCCGTAGCGACGCCTTCACCCTGCCGCTGCGGGTGGCGGAGCTGGAACCGGCGCTGGCCGACATCGTCGACACCGTCTTCGGCTCCGAACATGGCGAGGAGACGCCGCGCCTGCGCGGCCTCTACCTGACCAGCGCCACCCAGACCGGCGGCCCGCTCGGCCTGCTGGAGCCGGAGGCCGACGGCCCGGCCTCCACCTATTTCCTCGACCGGTTGCTGTCCGATATCGTCTTTCCGGAGGCCAACCTCGCCCAGGTCGACCGTGTGGTGGAGCGTGCCAGCCGCCGCCGCAACGCCCTGTCCGCCGCCGCCGCCCTGCTGCTGGGCGCGGCGCTCGGCGGCTGGTGGCTGGTCAGTGCCAAGGGCAACGCCGCCCTGCTGGAGCGCGCCGACGCCGGCGCCGCGGCGGTGGAGGCGGCGCTGCGCCCGCTCGACACGCCGCCGCGCGCGCTGGCCAGAGTGGACGACGCCGACCCGGCGGCGATCCTGCCGGCGCTCGACGCCCTGCGCGCCCTGCCGCACGCCTTCGACGAGGCACAGGGCTGGGCAGACCCGGCGCTGGCCGGCGGCCTCTACCAGGGCGCCCGCATCGCCGTCCCGGCGCGCGAGGCCTACAGCCGCGCCCTGCGCAGCCAGTTCCTCGCCCGCATCGCCCTCAGGCTGGAGGAGCGGCTGCGCGCCGACTGGGCCTTGCCCGACCAGCTGCGCCAGACTCTGCGCCTCTACCGCATGGTCGGCGGGGCCGCGCCGATGGAGGCCGGCGCGCTGGCGGAATGGCTGGCGCTCGACTGGCAGCGCACGCTGCCCGGTCCGGCCAACGAGGCGGCGCGCCGCGCCCTCGGCGACCATCTGGCCGCCCTGTTCGCCGTCGGCTTCGCCCCGGTCCCGCCCGACGAGCCGCTGGTCGCCCGCGTGCGCGAGGTGCTGGCCGAATCAGCGCCCCAGCCATCTCAGCCCGACCGGGCCGTCCTGCCATGATGGGATCCTTCGGCACGCCGCGCGGCCTTGCCGCCGGGCCGGGCGCTGGACTGGGCGCCGATCCGGTGATGGGCTTCCACGGCAAGGTCCCGGCGCGCGGCGATTTCGTCGGCCACGGCCTGCCGCCGGCCGTGCTCAGCCCGTGGGACCGCTGGCTGTCGGCGGCGCTGGGCGAGGCCGCCAGCCAACTCGGCGCCGAGTGGGAGTCGCTGTTCGCCCAGGCCCCGGTCTGGCGCTTCGCTCTGTCGGCCGGCCTGTGCGGCGCCACCCCGCTGATCGGCGTGTGGATGTCCAGCGCCGACCGTGTCGGCCGCCCCTATCCCTTCACCATCGCCGCCGGCCTGCCCGCCGGCTTCGACATCGCCGACGCTCCCGCCGCCTGCGCCGCGTGGCTGGCCCGTGCCGAAGCGCTGGCGGAGGACGCCTGCCGCGCCGGTGCCGATGTGGAGGGCTTTCCGGCCCGCCTCGCCATCCTCGGCCGTCCGGAGCCGGAGCGC
The DNA here is from genome assembly GCF_946480385.1 of uncultured Azospirillum sp. Next base: position 48,660 of record NZ_CAMLJP010000017.1, on the reverse strand, counting down.
GTCGGCGCCGCCACCCGCGCCCTTCTCGACCGCCTGTCCGGCCCCTTGCCCGCGGATGCCAGCCTGTGGTGGACCCGCGGCGCCGGCCGCATCGCGCCGTCGCTGCTGTCCTGCCCCGGCCTCCCCACCGCCCCCCGCCCGACCGCCTTCCTCGACGGCGCCTGGACCCGCTGGGGCTGGGAGAACACCGGGGAGGAGTAGGACCGCGTTACGGCGCCCCCGCCATCTCGCGGTCGAAGCGGACCAGCGCCTGTTCCAGCCCCCATTGCACCCGCGCCTTCTCGCTGCGCTCCGTCACCGCGCGGCAGGCGTCCTCGCGAACCGGAGGGGTGCAGCCGGGAGCCGACCACAGGCTGTCGCCGGGCAGGAAGCTGTGCTCCAGGCTGGCGCGCGCCAGCCCGACCAGATCGCCATAGCCCAGCCCGAACTCCTCCACCGCGCGCTGCAGCTCGTTGGTCAGGTCGATCCTGCTCACGCCTTCATCGTCGGTGGACAGCATCACCGGCACCCCGGCGGCGCGATAGACCGGCAGCGGGTGGTTCCTGCCGCTGACGCCCAGGATCTTGTCATTGCTGGTCAGGTTGATCTCCACCGCCACCTTGCGCGCGGCCATCGTGCGCAGCAGGCCCTGGGGATCCTCCTCATACATCACGTCGACGCCATGGCCGATGCGCTTGGCGCCGGCGATCTCCACCGCCTTGCGGATGTGGTCGCGCAGCCGCTCCGGCGGCACGAGGCCCAGCGTCAGCTCTCCGGCATGCAACGCGATGTTGGTGCCGGGCTGGCGCCGCACCGCCTCCGCCACCATGCGCATGTGCAGGTCGTAATCGTCCAGCGCCACCGGATTGTCCTCCGGCGCCACGAAGTTCATGCCGACGACACGCGGCTCCTGCGCTTCCAGCAGGGCGTTGAACAGGGTGGTGGCGAAGACCGGCCCCGGTCCTTGCGTGCGCGCCACCTGCTGGAGGTAGCGCACCGACACCGCGCAGCCCGGACGCGCCGCCGGCGTGCCGCAACCGAGCACGGAGCGCATCCGTGCCTCGGCCGCGTCGATCTCCTGTCGCGCCGGGCCGACCAGCGCCGGCAGCCCGGCGGCGATCAGCCGGTCGGCGGTGCCCGTCAGGTCCGCCGCCGCCTGCGGGGTCCAGGGGAACGCCTTGCCGATGTCGGCGGCCGGGCCGGTGCCGAAGGACACCATCAGTTCGACATGGCGCTCGCCCTGCCGGCCGGCGCGGTCCACCACCTCGGCCAGCAGGTCGCCGGTGGAAGCGGTGGCGGGGCGGAACCGCGAGAAGGTGGCGAAGAACTGGTCGTGCAGGCTGTAGCCGGAAACCGGCAGCGCGTCGCGCGTCGACAGCGCGTCCAGCGCCGCCGGATACAGCACGCTGTCGGCGATCACCGCCGCGGCGCCCGGCCGCCCGGCCTTGGGCTTGCAGGGTGCCTTCGCCGTCGGCGCCACCAGCATGTTGCCCTTCACGTCGAAGCACAGCCCGGCATCCGCCGCCATCCGCAGGTAGCTCTCGGCATAGACCGCGCCGGTCAGGTGGCTGTGCAGGTCCGCCCCCTTCGGCATGCGGTAGAGGAAGGAGCGCAGCTCCGGCGGGCTGGTCCGCACCGCCTCGAACCGCCGCGCCGCCGCCGATCCTGCGACATCGCTCCCGGCGGAGCCGCCGCCCATCTCCGCCGTGGCGCAGCCCGCCAGCAGCAGCGTCGCCGCCAGCGCACCCGTTACGCCACCCTTCACGCGCCCGATCATTCCCGCGCCCGGCATATTCCCGCCTCATAATTCTTCTTATGCGGGTATTTGCGCATTGATAATCGCGCGCACGCAATAGCCTGGCCCGGTGGGCGGTTGCGGATCGAAAGGCTGTAGCGGGGCGGCAATTCCCGGTATGGTGCGGCGATCTTTTCGTGTTCCCGCCCATCCTGGAGCCGCCGCGATGACCGACACCCCCGCCCCGACCCTGCTCGACGCGGCCAAGCGTTTCCGCAGCAACGATCTGGATGGGGCGGAACAGGTCTGCCGGGCGATCCTGGCGACGGACCCGCACAATGCGCAGGCGCTGCATCTGCTGGGGCTGGTCGCCGCCCACACCGACCATCCGGAAAACGCGCTCTCCCTGTTCGCCCAGGCCATCGCGGAGAACGGCAACGACCCGTCCTTCCACAACAGCCGCGGCAGTTTGCTCTTCCAGCAGGCCCGCCCGGCGGAGGCGGAGGAGGCGTTCCGCGCCGGCCTCGCCATCAACCCGCGCCTGCCCGAACTGCACGGCAACCTCGGCAACGCGCTGAAGGCGCAGAGCCGGCTGGAGGAGGCGGCCGATTGCTTCCGCGCCGCGCTGGACCTGCGGCCGGAAGCGCCGGAGATGCACCATTTCCTCGCCGCCACCCTGCGCGAGCTGGGCGAGCTGGAGGAGGCGGAGCAGCATTTCCGCACCGCGCTGGAGCAGGCGCCCGACTATCTCGACGTGCATTACAGTCTGGCGGAGCTTCTCTCCACCCGGGGCCGGCTGGCCGAGGCGGAGGCGGAGTTCCGCATCGTGCTCGCCGCCGCCCCGCGCTTCGTCCCGGCCCAGGTCGGCCTCGCCCATGTGCTGCAGAGCCTCGACCGCGCCGCCGAAGCCATCGAGGTGATCGAGGCGGCGCGCGAGCAGGCGCCCGACCATCCGATGGTGAAGTTCACCCGCCGGCTGATCTATTCCAACGCGGTGCCCGGCTGGCATCTGCCGATGATCAACGATTTCGAGCGGAACGAGGCCTACAAGCAGTCGCTGGAACGGGCGGTGAAGCCCGATTCGCTGGTGCTGGAGATCGGCACCGGCTCCGGCATCGTCGCCATGATGGCGGCCCGCGCCGGCGCGAAGAAGGTGGTGACCTGCGAGGTCAACCCGATCCTCGCCCGCGTCGCCAAGGAAACCGTGGCGCGCAACGGCTATGCCGGCCGCATCGACGTGGTGCCGCGCCTGTCCACCCAGCTGACGGTGGGCGAGGGCGGCGACCTGCCGGAGAAGGCCGACGTCTTCGTCTCCGAACTCATCAACATCGGCATGCTGGCCCCGCGCATGCTGTCGGTGCTGCAGCATGCCCGCACCCATCTGGTGAAGCCGGGCGGCGCCATCATCCCGCGCGCCTCCACCGTCTACGCCATGCTGGTGGAGACGCCGGAGCTGGCCCGCATCAACCCGGTGGAGACCATCGACGGCTTCGACATGGGCAGCTTCGACGTCTTCCGCTCCCCCGGCTACCAGCAGATCGACCTCGGCGCCGACGCCCACACCCCGCTGTCCAAGCCCTTCACCGCGCTGGATTTCGACTTCACCCGCAACATGCCGGAGGAGGGCGAGCGGGTGATCGACGTGACCATCGTCACCGCCGGCACCTGCCACGGCGTCGCCTTCTGGTTCGACCTCTTCATGGACGACGAGGTGGTCTACAAGTCGGAAAGCCGCGCCCGCACCAACCACTGGAAGCAGGCGATGACCTTCCTGGAAAAGCCGATCGCGCTGTCGGCCGGCGACCGCCTGCGCATCGTCGCCCGCTACGACAACAACCAGATCTCCTTCGGGGTGGACGGGTTGGCAGGGGGCGGGCAGGGGTAAGGGAGGGTGACCGAAGCCACTCCGTCCCCCGACGCCCCCTCCCGCCGCGCCATCGCCTCCTGGTGTCTCTACGACTGGGCGAATTCGGCCTACAACACCATCATCACCACCTTCGTCTTCGCGGTCTATTTCGCCCGCGGCGTTGTCGGCGATCCGGTGGAGGGAACGGCGCGCTGGAGTGCCGCCATGACCGTGGCCGGCGTCGCCATCGCGGCGCTCAGCCCGGTGCTCGGCGCCATCGCCGACCGCGCCGGGCGGCGCAAGCCGTGGATGGCGCTGTTCACCCTGGTCACCGTCCTGTTCACCGCCGCCCTCTGGTGGGTGCGTCCCGATCCGGCCGACGCCGCCTTCGCGCTGGCCTGCGTGGTGGTCGCCACCGTGGCGTTCGAGCTGGCCAACGTCTTCTACAACGCCACCCTGCCCGGACTGGTGCCGGCGCGGCTGCTCGGCCGGGTGTCGGGCTGGGGCTGGGGCATCGGCTATTTCGGCGGGCTGGCCTGCCTCGTCCTGGCGCTGGTCGGCTTCGTCAAGGCGCCGGCCCCGCTGTTCGGCCTGTTCGGCATGGAGTGGGCCGATTGGGGGCCGCAGGCCAACGTCCGCGCCACCGTCCTGCTGGCCGCCGCCTGGTACGGGCTGTTCGCGCTGCCCTATTTCCTGTGGGTGCCCGACGAGCCGTCCACCGGCCACGGCTTGGTCCGGGCGGCGCGCGAAGGGGTGGCGACGCTGGTCGCCACGCTGCGTCAGGTCCGGCGTTACCGCGAGGTGGCGCGGTTCCTGGTCGCCAGCGCCTTCTACCGCGACGGCATCAACACCATCACCGCCTTCGGCGGCATCTTCGCCGCCGGCACCTTCGGCATGAGCTTCGAGGAAATCCTCGTCTTCGCCATCGCGCTCAACGTGGTGGCCGGGGCGGGAGCCATCGGCTTCGCCTGGATGGACGACCGGGCGGGCGCCAAGCCGGTGATCCTGATCGCGCTGGCCGGCATGGCGCTGTGCGGCCTGCCGCTGCTGCTGGCGACCGAGCGGCTGTGGTTCTGGATCTTCGCGTTGGGGCTCGGGCTGTTCTTCGGTCCGGCACAGGCGGCCGGGCGGTCGATGATGGCGCGGCTGGCGCCGCCGGGCATGGCGGGCGAGATGTTCGGGCTCTACGGCCTGACCGGCCGCTTCGTCGGCTTCTTCGGGCCGCTGCTGTTCGGGCTGGCGACCCAGGCCTTCGACAGCCAGCGCGCCGGCATGGCGACGGTTCTGGCTTTCTTCGTCATCGGCTTCGGGCTTATGCTGGCCGTTCGCGAACCAGCCCGTTAGAAAAAGGGCCGCGTCAAAGCGCCGCACGTGAGATCATTCGAGGGCAGAGCTGTTACCTTCGTTTTTGCTGCGACGCACAAATGTCGAAGCCGAGGGGCACGGACCATGCTGCACATCAAAGACATCGAAGCCTTCGCCCGCATCAACGAGGCGCTGAACGACGAACCGGCCGAGACCGGGCAGACCGACCACCACTCTGCCGCCGCTGCTCCCGCTCATCCGGCGCTGGTGATGGCGATGCTGGCGACCGGCCGCCTTCCGCTGTCGGCGCTGTCGTCCTCCGGGCAGAAGACCGCCGACCCGCTGCCGCCCTGGGGCAAGACGATCCGCCGATCCTGACGTCATTCTGTCCGGGCGGGAGGCCGCGGAGATGGCGGGCAGGATCGGAAATGTTGCCCCGGACTCCGCCACCTCCCCGGTTGGCGACGGCATTTGCGAAAATTCCTCGAAACCGGAAAAAATTCCTATAAGCTCTCCGCAGACTCAACCCTTCTGCGGAGCTGCCCCATGCCCGTCGATCCCCGTACGCTGAAAGACGACCGCTTCCCCTTCTGGGCGGAAGAGCCGCCGGTGCCCGCCGACGGTTCGCTGGTCCCCGGATCGCAGTTCCACGAGGAACAGTGGATCATGGCCGCCGGCATGCTGGCGCGCGGCAACAGCTTCCTTCAGGTCTCGCGCGCCATGGGCTGCAGCCGCACCACGCTGTGGCGCGCCTATTACGGCTCCAAGGATTTCCGCCTGCGCGTGTGGTGGGAGCGCGAGGCGCTGAACCGCGAGGCCGAACTGCGCCTGTCCTCGCTGCGCGCCATGGTGGCCGAGCAGATCGAGCGGCTGGTGTCGGCCGGCGACCCCTCCACCGTCCGCTGGCTGGCCGAACGCCTCGGCCTCTTCGCCGGCCTCGACACCGCGAAACAGCAGGCCGCCCAACAGCAGCCCCGTCCCGAAGATCCGCCCACCGTCACCGTCCCCGAACTCGATGAGGACATCCCCGGCGCGTTGCGCGAGCGCACGCCGCCCGATCCGGCCATGGTCGCCGCCATCCTGACCCGGCCGGAAGCGGAAGGCCCGAAGGGCGTCTTCCCCTGGACCGCCAACCAGTACGAACATTATCCCAACCTCAACCCCGGCCCGGTGAGCCGCCGCGGTGCCGGCGCTTTCTCCTGGCGCCGGTAGGGCGCACGGGATGAAACGTCACCCGGCCCGCTGTTCCACGCTGTTCCAACCCCCGCCCGTCACAGCAGCGCCCCTCACAGCAGCGACAGCTGGTCCCCGGCGGCCGGCGGCACCCGGAAGCGGCTGCAATCGAGCTGCCAGCTCCGGTCGCCCAGCCCGTGCTTGCGGCAGGCCAGCTTGAAGCGATGGCGCAGCAACTCGGCGTAAGGGCCGGTGCCCTTCATCCGCGTCCCGAATCCGGAGCGGTAGAGCGCACCGTCGCGGCTCTGCCGCATCAGGCTCAGCACGCGGTCGGCGCGGTTGGGGGCGTGGACGCGCAGCCATTCCTCGAACAGTCCGGCGATCTCCAGCGGCAGGCGCAGCAGGATATAGTTGGCGGCGCTCGCCCCTGCCTCTGCCGCCGCCTCCAGGATCGCCTCCAACTCATGGTCGTTCAGGGCGGGGATCATCGGGCTGGCGAGCACCGCCACCGGCACGCCGGCTTGCGTCAAGCTGCGGATGGCGTCCAGCCGGCGTGGCGGCGTGCTGGCCCGCGGCTCCATCACGCGGGCGAGGTCGCGGTCCAGCGTGGTGACGGAGACCGCAACCGATGCCAGCCCTTCCGCCGCCATCGGCGCCAGGATATCGAGATCGCGCAGCACCAGCGCCGATTTGGTGATGATGCTGATCGGTTGCCTGAAATCGCGGCAGACCTCCAGCACCCGGCGGGTGATGCCCTCCGTCCGCTCGACCGGCTGGTAGGGATCGGTGTTGGCCCCCAGCGCCAGCGGCTGACAGACATAGGATTTCGCCCTCAGCTCCTTGGCCAGCAGCTCCGCCGCGTTGCGCTTGGCGAACAGCTTGGTCTCGAAATCCAGCCCCGGCGACAGCCCCAGATATGCATGGGTCGGCCGGGCGAAGCAGTAGATGCAGGCGTGCTCGCACCCCTGGTACGGGTTCACCGACCGGTCGAAGGGGATGTCCGGCGACTGGTTGCTGGTGATGATCGACTTGGCCGAGGCCGGCGAGACGATGGTGCGGACGGGATCGGACAGCGCCTCGTTCCCGCCCTCGGCATAACCGGTCCAGCCATCGTCGGTCAGGACGCGGGTCTCGCGCTCGAACCGCCCGGTGGCGTTGCTGACCGCCCCGCGGCCCTTGATCGGGGATCGCCGTATCTCGTCCATGCCCGCAGCTTAGCCGTGGCCGATAGGAACGTAAAGTGAACAAAAGGCCGGAGGCGGCATCTCTCATCACCCTACCCAACAAACATAAAGATATCTTTATGCTTGCATGGTTCCGATGCCACTGATACACCCTTGGCAAATTACAGCGGCAAGGCCGGGGATTCGAACCGGCCGGCCCCAATCATCACTGCCCACCAGGAGTCATCCCTCATGGCCGCCGAATTCACGGACTACAAGGTCAAGGACATCAGCCTCGCGAGCTGGGGCCGCAAGGAGATCACCATCGCCGAGACCGAGATGCCGGGCCTGATGGCCCTGCGGTCGGAGTTCGGTGACTCCAAGCCGCTGGCCGGTGCCCGCATCGTCGGCTGCCTGCACATGACCATCCAGACCGCCGTGCTGATCGAGACGCTGACCGCGCTCGGCGCCACCGTGCGCTGGTCCTCCTGCAACATCTTCTCAACCCAGGATCAGGCCGCCGCCGCCATCGCCGCCGCCGGCATTCCGGTCTTCGCCTGGAAGGGCGAGACGGAGGAGGAGTTCTGGTGGTGCATCGAGCAGACCCTGCGCGGTCCGGCCTCTGGTCCCAATGCCGGCTGGACCCCCAACATGATCCTGGACGATGGCGGCGACGTCACCCAGATCATGCACGACAAGTATCCGGAGATGCTGAAGGACGTCCGCGGCCTGTCGGAAGAGACCACCACCGGCGTCCATCGTCTGTATGAGATGATGAAGAAGGGCACGCTGAAGGTTCCGGCCATCAACGTGAACGACAGCGTCACCAAGTCGAAGTTCGACAACCTCTATGGCTGCCGTGAATCGCTGGTCGACGGCATCAAGCGCGCCACCGACGTCATGGTCGCCGGCAAGGTGGCCGTGGTCGCCGGCTATGGCGACGTGGGCAAGGGCTCGGCCGCAAGCTTGCGCTCGCAGGGCGCCCGCGTCCTGGTGACGGAGATCGACCCGATCAACGCGCTCCAGGCCGCCATGGAAGGCTATCAGGTCGTGACGATGGACGATGCCGCTCCGCAGGGCGACATCTTCGTCACCGCGACCGGCAACGTCGACGTCATCACGCTCGACCATATGCGCGCCATGAAGGACCGCGCCATCGTCTGCAACATCGGCCACTTCGACAGCGAGATCCAGATCGAGGCTCTCCGCAACTACAAGTGGGAAGAGGTCAAGCCGCAGGTCGACGAGGTGGTGTTCCCCGACGGCAAGCGCCTGATCGTCCTGGCCCAGGGCCGTCTGGTGAACCTGGGCTGCGCCACCGGCCACCCCAGCTTCGTGATGAGCGCCAGCTTCACCAACCAGGTGCTGGCCCAGATCGAGCTGTGGACCAACGCCGCCAACTACGAGAACAAGGTCTACGTCCTGCCCAAGCACCTGGACGAGAAGGTCGCCCGCCTGCATCTGGACAAGATCGGCGCCAAGCTGACCGTCCTCAGCGACAAGCAGGCCGAATATATCGGCGTCAATGCCGCCGGCCCCTACAAGCCGGACCACTACCGCTACTAAGCGGTCGTAGGGTCGAAAAAGAAGGGCCGTTCCGATGGGACGGCCCTTTTTCTTTGGCTGTTCTTCAAAGAGGAATTCAGTTGTTGTCGGATTTGCCTGACGCCAGCCACTCCACCATCCCCTTGCCGGCCGCCAGCCCCATGGCGAAACAGCCCTGCAACAGATAGCCGCCGGTCGGCGCCTCCCAGTCCAGCATCTCGCCGGCCAGGAACAGGCCGGGGCGGCGGGTCAACATCAGCCGCTCGTCCAGTTCCGACAGGCGGACGCCGCCGGCCGAAGAGATCGCGCGGTCGATGGGGCGGACGCCGGTCAGCACCACCGACAGCCCCTTGATCTGCCGGGCCAGCGCAACCGGATCGGTCAGGTCGGCGGCGGGGGCGAACTCGCGCAGCAGGGCGGCGCGCGGGCCGGTCAGCGACAGCGACTTCTTCAGGAAGGTCGACAGCGACTCGGCACCGCGGCGGCGCAGGCGCTTGACCAGCTCGGCCTCAGCCATGTCCGGCAGCAGGTCCAGCGTCAGGGTCGCCCAGCCCTCGGCGGCGATGGCGTCGCGGAGCGGGGCGCTCAGCGCATAGACGGCGCCGCCCTCGATCCCGGTCTCGGTGATGACGAACTCGCCCTTCAACCGTCGCCCTGCAGCCGAGAGGCCGACGCTCTTCACCGGCTGGCCGGCGAAGCGGTCGCGCAGGTGATCGGACCAGGGCACCTCGAAGCCCATGTTGGAGGGCACCAGCGGCGCGACCTCGACGCCCAGCCCTTCCAGCAGAGGGACCCAGCCGCCGTCCGACCCGGTGCGCGGCCAGCTCGCCCCGCCCAGCGCCAGCAGGGTCGCGCGCGGGGCGACGGTGACGGTCTCCTCACCATGGCGGAAGGCCCCATGAAAAGTAAGGGCGCCGGTCTCGTCCCAGCCGGTCCAGCGATGGCGGCTGTGCAGCGTCACGCCCAGCCCGTCCAGCCGCCGCAGCCATGCCCGCACCAGGGTGGAGGCCTTCATCTGCACCGGGAAGACGCGGCCGCTGCTGCCGACGAAGGTCTCGATGCCCAGCCCGGCCGCCCAGCCGCGCAAATCGTCCGGCGAGAAGCCGGCCAGCAGGCGGCGGAACAGCGGCTCGGCGGCGCCATAGCGGGGCAGGAAGCGGTCGAGCGGTTCCGAATGGGTCAGGTTCAGCCCGCCGCGCCCGGCCAGCAGCAGCTTGCGCGCAGGGGTCGGCGTGTGGTCGAACACGGCGACCCGCAGGCCGGCGGTCGCGGCGATCTCCGCCGCCATCAACCCGGCGGGGCCGGCGCCGATGATCGCCACGTCAGGGGTGGGATGGGGCACGGATGTGGGCTTTCACAGAAAGGAATTGCCCCCGCCCTTTCCCTGTCGCGCGGGGAAGGGCGGGGGCATTCTCGTCTCGATCTCAGGTCCCAGGGTCAGTCCCCAAGGTCAATCTTCGTAGTCGTCCTGGTCCTGCGACACTTCCTCGGCCAGGTCGGCGGCGAGGTCGGCGAAATAGCCGGCGTCGACGTCCAGGCCGTTCTCCTCGCAGATGCGCATGAAGATGCGGTAGGCGTGCAGGATGGCGACGTCGAGGACGACGAGGTCCCCTTCCTCGCTATGGCGGTCGGCGACGTCCCGCTCCTGAAGGGTGGCGACGATGTCGTGCGCGGCGGCCTGCAGGACCGCGTCCATGGCTTGTTTGTGTTGAGTCGACATCGTGTGGATCCTTGTCCCGGTCGTGCTTCGCATCCCCGCCCGGCCGGACCGGCGCCGCATGGCCGGCGGGGGTGGTCGAACCATCGGACGGGGTGGGCTTGTCGGGAGCTCCGTTCGTCTGCGATAGTTCGGCCTCCCCCTTGTTGTAGAATCCTTTTTCACGGCCGAACAAGCCCCTTCACGGGGGGCCGGGGCGCGTCCTTCCGGGTAGCCTCGTACCGGTTCCCCGGCGTCGCCCGTTCAGCGCTTGAGGGGCGCCAGCAGGGCGGCGCCGACATAGCCCAGCGCCTTGCCCTTCCGCCCGACCTTGTACCAGCCGCCAACGGCCTCCAGCACGGTGACCCGCTCGCCGGCGTCCAGCACGTCCAGAACCTTGGCGTCGCAGACCGGGGCGACACGCAGGTTGCCGGCGGCGCGCAGCCGGGCGACGGTCCCGCCGGGCAGGCGGGGGCGCTGCGCCCGCTCCGGCAGGTCGTCGGGCAGGGCGCAGCCGCGGTCTTCCGGATCGGCCTTGGCATAGCGGCCGGGCTTGGGCGCCGCAGTGGCGGCGGCGGCGCGGTTCGGCGCGGCTTCCGCCAGATAATCGCTGGCGACGTAGCCCTGCGGCTTTCCGGCCCGGCCGACCCGCTGCCAGCCGTCAGCGGGCGGGCCGAAGGCCGTCACCTGCTCGCCCTTCTCCACCGTATCCAGGACCCGGCCATCGGCGTCCGGTGTCGCCCGCAGGTAGATGCCGGCGGTCGCCGTCACGCTGCGCCGTGCCGGAGCGACCGCGGGCGGCTTGGCGGATGGCTTGGCGGGCGGCTCCACGGTGATCGGCTTTTCGGCGACCGGCGGGAGCGCCACGTCGCCCGGCGGCTTGATCGGGGGCAGGGGCGGAACCGCGACGGCCGGGGGCGTCTCGGCGGGTTTGGCGTCGGGCGGTTTCACCGCTGGGGGCGGTATCGGCGTCCGGTCGGCGGTGGGCACGACCGGGGCGGATCGCGGACCGGGCGGCGACAGCGGAGCCGGCGCTTCCGGCGGATGCTCCCAGACCACGCCCGGGGTCAGCGGTGGGGAAAGAGCCTGTGTCGGTGTCAGGCGGGGGAGGACGACGATGGGGGCGGCGGCAGGGGTCAAGCGTTCGGCCGGCGTTTCGGCCAGCGCGCCGACAGAGCAGGCGCTCAACAGCAGGGCGGACGCCGCAAGCCGCAGGGTGGAGTTCCGCCGCACTCGGCCCATCGCGTCCCCCTCAATCGAGCGTGATGCGGGCGATCAGCGTCGGCAGCGTCTGACAGCGCAGAAGCCCGTCCAGCGTCCGGTGCTCGGCCAGCCGCAGCGTCAACGCGCAGCCGAAGGAGTTCACCGCCAGTTCGGTCTGCGCCAGGGTGCCGACGATGCTGGACGGCCGGGCGATGCTGTATCCGGGTGCGCCCAGCTTGCCGGCCAGCGCACCGTTGACCGGGCTGAAGCCGTCGATCTCCAGCGTCATCGGCCCCAGATTCTGCACCACCACCTCGGAACTGGGATCCTCCTTGGTGGCGTAGAGCTGGACGGGAACGGCGCGGTGGCGGGCGATCCAGTCCTTCAGCGCCAGATTGGCGACCACCGGATCGCGGCTCTGCAGCGCCGCGTCCATCGCCGTCTGGCGCAATGCCGGATCGTTTCCGCCCAACGCCGCTTCGAAGGCGGCCAGCCGCGCCGCGCGGTCCGGACCGGACAGCTTGCCGCGCAGGTCGGCGACCTGGGCAATGCGCGCCTCGACGGCCCGCCGTTCGGTTTCCGCGCGGGCGGCTTCGGCCTTGGCCGCAGCGGTTTGCTGGGCCAGCCGTTCCTCCTCCCGCCGGCGGCGTTCGGTATCCTCGGCCAGCCGTTGCGCGGCGTCGTGATCCAACTGCTCGCGCAGGCTCTTGGCTTCCGGCGTGCCGAGAACGACGGTGCGGCCGGGCAACTCGGCGGCCGGCTTGCCGATCCCATCGAGCAGGCCGGGGCTCTGCGGCGTCAGCGCGATGGTCCAGCCGCCGGGCCCGCGGGTGGCCAGCGCCGTCGCGACCCAACTCTTGGTCAGCCCGGCTTCTGCCGCCGGACGCAGGAAGGTCACCGGCCCTTCGCGTCTGTCCACCAGATAGGTTGGGCCGCCAAGCACCACGGTCGCGGTCACCCGGGCCGCCATCCGGGCTTCTGGGGACGGTGGGGCGGCCAGCGGCTCCACTGTCAGCGATTCGATGCGCCAGGGAGTCGGCAGCAACGCTTCGATCCGGCTGCGGAGAAGGGAGTCCGGGATGGTCTCGGCGGAAACGGCCTTGGTGGGCTCTGTGGCATCGGCGGCCCAGGCGCTTCCGACCAGTGTTGCCGGGGCGATCCAAGGGGTCAGGAGCCCCATGGCGAACCCGGCTGCGATGCGGGCCGCGAATCGTCCGTTCCCCGGTCGCTTCATCGCCGATCCTTCCCTTCTTCCGCCGTTCGGCACTGGTATAGCGAAGGTACAGGCCAAAGGAAGCGGCTTTTCCCCGCAATCTGCCGATCTGCGGTTGGAGGCAATACCCGCCTGCGCTCGATTGTCGCGTCAATCCGCAGCCATGGGTCGAATTGAGCTTGGACGGCACACGCCACTTGCAATATGGTCACACAAATGGATGTATTGGCCCGCAACGAGAGATCGGGGCGCGCAACGGATGGGGAACGGGGTTTCCAATGGGGGGCACGGGCGCGAGCAGGGGTAAGGAAGGACCGGGGCTGCTCTGCCGTAACGTCAAGGTGAGCGGGCGCCGGACCAGCCTGAGGATGGAGCCGTACATCTGGGACTCGCTGAAGGAAATCTGCGAGCGTGAAAGGCTGACTCTGAACGAAATCTGCACCCAGATCGACGAGCGGCGGGGCGAGGCCAATCTGACCGCCTCCATCCGCGTCTTCATCGTCAGCTACTATCGCACCGCGATCGGCAATCGTGGCTTTGCCGAAGACGGTCAGTCGCCCCTGCTCAACAGGGCGATGGACGACGCCGTCCCGCTGGATTGAGACGGGAACGCAGGCAGGACGCCTCCGCGCTCCCGTCTCCAGGATTTACCAGCGCAGGCTGGGCATCGCGTAGGTGGGCATGTGCCCCGACGCATCGGCCAGAGCGCGCAAATTGACCGGATCGACCGCAGCCCCCCAGGCGGCGCCCCCCAGTTCCTCCTGATGGATGCCGGACGTGACCAGCGCCACGTCGATTCCGGTGGCGTTGGCGCCGGCGACATCGGTGCGCAGGCTGTCGCCCACCGCCATAATGCGGCTGCTGTCGTCGATCCCCAGCAGCTTGAAACAGCGTTCGTAGACGGGGGCATGGGGCTTGCCGTGTTGGCGCACGTCGCCGCCCATCTGCTCGTAATGGGCGGCCAGCGTGCCGGCGCAGATCACCAGCATCGGCCCGACCATCACCACCAGATCGGGGTTGGCGCAGATCATCGGCAGGCCGGCGGCGAGGCAGGCGTCCAGCTGCGGCTGATAATCCGCCACCGTCTCGCCGAAGGTGACGATGCCGGTGTTGACGACGAAATCGGCCTCCTCTGGAGTCGCCGCGATCTGGTAGCCGAGCCCGTCATAGACGTCGGTGTCCCGATCCGGCCCGATGTGGTAGAGCCGGCGGCCGAGGGCCGCGTGCCAGGGGTCGTCGCGGTCGCGCAGCGCCTCGTAGGTCGCCTCGCCCGAGGTCATGACATGGTTGTAGCGCTCGCGCCCCAGCCCCATGCCGTCCAGCTTCTCGATCACGCCGGTGGTGCGGCGCGGCGCGTTGGACAGCAGGCAAATTGTCTTGCCGGCGGCGCGCATGCGGTCCAGGCAATCGGGCACGCCGGGATAGGGCCGTTCGCCGTCATGCAGTACGCCCCACAGGTCCAGGATGAACCCGTCATACTGGTCGATGACGTCGGCGATGCCGGAAATCTGTCGGATGTCGGCCATGGTGTCCGGTCGGTTTGATGGGTGGGTCAAGGATCGGATTGCATCGATCGGATTGCATCGACAGGCCGATCTCAGCGTTGTTGTAGAAACTCCGCATAGACCGCCAGCGTGTCGGCGCACATGCGGTCCTTGGTGTAGCGGTCGGCGACGAAGGCGATGGCCCGGGCACCGATGGCTTCGCGCTGCTCCGGGGTCAGCGACAGCGCCTCGTCCAGCGCGCGGGCAAGGGCGTCGGGATCGTCCGGCGGCACCACCCAGGCGGTTTCGCCGGGGACGACGGTCTCCTGATAGGCGCCGATGGCCGAGACGATCACCGGCTTGCCCATCGCCTGCGCCTCCACGATCACCCGCCCGAAGGCTTCCGGCTCGCGCGAGGCGGAGACGACCACCGTCGACAACAGGTAGGCCGCGGCCATGTCGCTGCAATGGTCGGTCATCCGCACGACGCCGCGCAGGCCGGCATTAGCGATTCGGTTCTCCAGCTCTTCCCGGTAGCCGGTGCGGCCCTGGTCGGAGCCGACCAGCAGGGCCAGCACGTCCTTGCGCCCCAGCTTGGCCAGCGCGTCGATCAGCACGGTCTGGCCCTTCCAGCGGGTCAGCCGGCCGGGCAGCAGGATCACCGGACGGTCGTCGGGCAGGTTCCATTGCTTGGCGAGCGTCACCAGCCGTGTCGGGCTGACCCGGTCGGGGGCGAAGACGCTGCGGTCGATGCCGCGGTGGATGACGCGGACCCGCGCCGGATCGACCGGGTAGTTGCCCAGCACATGGTCGCGGATGAAGCCGGAGATGGCGATCACCCGCTCACCCCGCGCCATCACCGAATTGTACCAGCGCTTCAGCCGGCCGCCGACCGGACCGGTGCCGAAATTGTAAGGCGCGTGGAAGGTGGTCATGTAGCGGGCGCCGGTCTCCCGGCAGGCCAGCCACGCGCTCCAGGCCGGCGCGCGGGAGCGGGCGTGGACGATGTCCACCTTGTGCTCGCGGATGATGGCGGCCAGCCGACGGGCATTGCGGCGGATGACCAGCGGGTTCTTGGAGGCCAGCGGCAGCGTCAGGTGGAGGATGCGGGCGCGGTCCAGCTCGCGCACCATCGGTCCGCCCTCCGACGCCACCAGCGGCCTTCCGCCGGCGGCCTGCAGGGCCAGCGCCATGTCGATGCAGCCGCGCTCCGCCCCGCCGGTGACCAGCGTCGGCACCACCTGCAGCACCGTCGGCGCCCGGCCACCCGGCCAATCGGGGGCATTGGGAGCTTCGTGGGCGTCCGCGTTGCGCGGGGAATGGTCGGTGGTAAGGTGGGGGTCGAAATCCATGATGCCGGCTGCTCGCAAGGGGCGGCCCGGAACCGGCCGCAGGCCCCGGCATGCCGGATCGCCGTCGAGCCCGGTGCCCGACCGAGTGCCGGTGTCCGTTCGTCGAAGGTGACCGTATGACCGAAACCGCAGCCCATCCGGGCGGCGCGCACCATAGCCTAACGCGCGGTGCCGCGACCATAGCCTATCACCACACCCCTGCCGGCCCGTCCGGGCAGGGCAAGCCGGGCGTCATGTTCTTGGGCGGCTTCATGTCCGACATGACCGGCGGCAAGGCGACGACTCTGGAAGCCTGGGCGGTGGAACGCGGCCTGTCCTTCACCCGCTTCGACTATCAGGGCCACGGCGCCTCCAGCGGCCGGTTCGCCGACGGCACCATCGGCCTGTGGGCCGACGACGCGCTGGCGGTGCTGGATCAGGTTACGACGGGACCGCAGATCCTGGTGGGATCCTCGATGGGCGGCTGGATGATGCTGCTGGCGGCGACGCGCCGGCCGGAGCGGGTGGCCGGGCTGGTCGGCATCGCCCCGGCCCCCGACTTCACCGAAGATCTGATGTGGGACATCTTCGACGCCGACGTCCGCCGGCAGATCATGGAGGAGGGCGTCTGGAACCGCCCGTCCGAGTACGGCCCCGAACCCCAGCCGATCACCCGCGCCCTGATCGAGGACGGCCGCAACCACCTGCTGCTGCGCGGCCCCATCGCCTTCGGCGGCCCCGTCCGCCTGCTGCACGGCCAGCGCGACCCCGACGTGCCCTGGCAGCTCAGCCTGCGCATCGCCGAGGCGCTGACCGGCGACGATGTCCGCGTCACGCTGGTGAAGGATGGCGACCACCGCCTGTCCCGTCCCCAGGACCTGGACCTGCTGTGCCGCACCGTCGGCGCGCTGGTGGACGAGATTGGCGCGGTTTAGCGCGCTATCAAAAAAACGTTGCCCGCGTGAAACGGAGGCTTGCATCACCCCGAACCTCTGGCTATAACGCGGGCCTCTACGGAGGGGTGGCCGAGCGGTTGAAGGCGCACGCCTGGAAAGTGTGTATACGTCAAAAGCGTATCGAGGGTTCGAATCCCTCTCCCTCCGCCACGAATTCAGGCCAGAGCGTTGATTTTCTCAGAAAATCCGCTCTGGCCTTTTTCTTTTCTCCACAGTTTGCCTTATTCCCGTTTCTTCGGCCGGAGACGCCGGGAGCGGCACGCCAAATCCGTGACTGGCGGTAGAATTGCGCCCGGATGTCGTGGGTGGATGCGTCAACGACGCAGTCGCGGTCTTGCCCAATAATCCAACTGTCGCCGGAACAACCAACACGGCTCGGAATCGAACGAATTAATCCGTATATGTTTCCTCTTGCAACAAAACCCTACTTTCGGTTTTATGGATCTATGGTTTAGATGTGCTGTCGAGGTTCGCGTGCGTGTACACATTGGATTGGCTGCGGCCATCCTTGCTGCTGGTGTGCTGTCAGCATGCCAGACAATGAATGACGTGGCGAAAACCGTCGGCAAGCCGCCGGAGAAGGCGCTTGAAATGCGCGCGCTCCAGACGCGCCGTTTCGACAGCGAGAACGAGAAGCTTCTGCTCGAGGCGGGAACCCAGACCCTTCAGGATCTTGGCTTCACCATTTCCGAGGCGTCGAGCGATGTCGGCGTGGTGGTCGCATCCAAGCAAAGGAATGCGGAAGAGGGTGGGCAGGTCGCGGCACAGATCGGCCTGACGATCGCAATGGCTCTCCTCGGCGTGGCAAACAATCCCACCTGGGACCAGGAACAGACCATTCGGGTCACGTTTATTGCCAACCCGGTGTCGGGCGGCCGCCAGACCGAAGTGCGCACCACTTTCGACCGAATCCTCGTCAATAATCATGGGCACGCCTGGAAGGCGGAGTTGCTGATGGAACCGCAACTCTACCAGGAGTTCTTTGAAAAGCTCTCCGCCAGCGCGTTCCTTGAGGCTCACAAGATATGACACTGAGCAAGAGCATCCGCTTTGCGATCTTCGGCGCTATGGCGCTTACCGTCGCAGCTTGCCAGACCAACAATCAGTCGCAGGTCGTGCTCAGCAAGAAAAGCCCTGTCGAGTTGAGGGCCATGCAGGCGCGCGCCTTCGAAACCTCCGATCAGAACAAGACCCTGCGAACGGTGATCGCCACCTTCCAGGATCTTGGCTATGGGATCGACAAGGTCGAGCCGGCTGCCGGAACGGTGTCGGCAACCAAGCTGGCCAAGCTCCGCATGACCGCCACGGTTTATCCGCGTGGTCCTTCGCGCATGATCGTGCGCTCCAATGCCTTGGTCATGAATCCTGGAATGGAAAGTCAGGTGGACGATCCGGCCTTTTACAAGGACTTGTTCTTTGAACCCCTGTCCAAGGCAATGTTCCTGACTGCCATGGAACTGGGAAGTGAAGAGGATGTTCCGCGGGTGCCGGACGCTGCATCGAAAACGACTGCCAAGCCGTAATCCTATTCAGATCGAGGTCTTTCCATGCTCTTCAAGAATTTCTCATTGGCCGCGATGGGGCTTGCCTCGGTGCTGCTCGCCGGTTGCCAGACGGCGGGAGAGCATGCTGCGGCCGTCCGTCAGGCGCAGGATGGCGATCGCCTGACCGTCGGCAAGGTGCAGCGCGAGATCCGCATCGGCATGACGAGTGCCGAAGTCGTGGAGGTGCTTGGTTCGCCCAACATGGTGACGACGGATGACCGTCGGCGCGAGAACTGGGTCTATGACAAGATCTCGACGGAAACCGCGTACTCTTCCAGCAGCGGCGGAGTGAACGCATTGATTCTGGGCGGTGGCCCGATCGGTGCCGGCATCGGCGGCGCCTTGGGCGGCGCTGGCGTCAGCGGCGCCGCGGGCGCGCGCAGCACCTCACAGCGGACGTTGACGGTGATCGTCAAGTTCGACGAGAACAGCCGGGTCCGCGATTTCTCGTACCGCTCCAGCAGCTTCTGACGGGAGCTGCAGCATGAAATGCCGGGTTGTCGTATCCGCCCTGATCCTAACGGCGTTGGCAGGCTGCCAGCAGACTCCGGGAGCGCAGCAGCAGGCCGCTGCGCTCACCCTGGCGGCTGAGAGCCTTGGGCAGCGTCAGATGCAAACCCGGCGTTTCGACACGGCCGATGAACAAGCGATCCTCGCGGCATCTGCCGGCGTGTTGCAGGACCTGGGGTTTACCACCGAGGAGACCAACCTCAAGGCCGGGCTGATCGTCGCTTCCAAGGATCGCGATGCGGTCGAATCGGGGCAGGTTGCCGGACAAGTCTTTTTTGCTCTCCTGGTCGCGGCCATGGGAGGACGTGCTGATCCGGTGTGGGACGCCAATCAGAAAATCAGGATCTCCATTGTGACGCGCCCTACGGCCGATCGGAGCGGCATCGTCGTCCGCGCGACATTCCAGCGCGTAATCTGGAACACGAAGAACCAAGTCTCGCGAGTCGAGACGATCGACAAGCCCGAAATCCATCAGCAATTCTTCGAAAAGCTTTCACAATCCGTTTTCCTTGAGGCGCACCAGATATGAGCATGCCCAATTGCCGCACTCTGTCGGTCCGCGGCTTGGCCATGGCACTCACCCTGGCATTTCTTCCGCTCGGCGGGTGTCAAACGGACTCGAAGCAACAGGTGATGGCTGTTGACAAGAGCCAGGTCGAACTGCGTGCGATCCAGACGCGTGCATTCGACACAAGTGACCGCAACCTGACGATCCGTACGGTAATCAGCAGTCTTCAGGATCTGGGCTTCGTCATCGATAAGGCCGATGAGCAGTTGGGGATCATCAGCGGAACCAAGCTGTCCGGCTATGCCATGCGCATGACGGTTACCGTTCGCCCGCGCGGCAAAACCCAAATGTCGGTGCGCGCGAGCGCGCAATACAATCTGGTCGCGGTATCGGATGCGGAGCCTTACCAGCAGTTCTTTGCCGCCCTTTCAAAGGCGATGTTCCTGACTGCCAACGAAGTCGACTGAAGCCTGAAATCAGGCCCCCGGTTGGGTCAGTCACTCTCTTCGTTTTGGCAAAAGGGCGTTCCGGGTCAACTCGCCACGCCATAGAAAAGCCCGCCCCCCATCCGGCGATTGCCGGTGCGGTGCGGGCTGTCAGTCTTTTCCGGTGCCTGCTCTTCCAGGGACGGGTCCCTGGCACCGACCGGGCCGCGGCGCGCCTGGACGGGCGGGCACCGCGGCGTGGCGGTCAGCCGGGGAACCCGGCCAGCGATGCCATGGCCGATCCGCCGCTCAGCCGGGCGCTGACCGTGTAGCCGGCCAGATCCGTCCCGGTTCCGGCCATCAGCGCATTGACCGTGAGGTAGTGGGTGCCGGACTGTGTCGCGGTGAAGAGCAGTTTGTCGTTGCCCCAGGTATAGTTCCAGAAATCGACGCTGGTTCCGCCGGACACGGCTCTGCCCTGCTGATCGCGCAGGATCAGGCCGGCGCCGTCGCCGTCCCTCCTGAGGTCGAATTCATAGGTCTGGCCGGCCTGGAGCGACACCGCAAACCAGTCGCTGTCCCCGTTCGAGGAACCGCCGGTCGGGCGGTAATCGATGTGCCCCGTGGCGCTGCCGCCGACCGCCAGACGCGCGGTCGTGCTCGCGTCGTTGGCGATGTCGTCGACCATGCCGTTGTCGGTGGCCTTGAGGGAGTAGGGGCCGACATCGTTGCCCGACAGCTTGATGCGGTAGGTTTCGGTCTTGTTGGCGGTATAGCTGTAGAATCGATGGCCGCCGCTGGAGGTGTAATAGTAGATGCCGGTGTTGTCGTCCGCCGGTCCCAGCCAGCCGTCATTGCCGAGTGCGTCATTGATCGCCAAGTTGAAAGCCTGACCCGGCGTGGTCACGTCGAATGTGTAGCTGTGGCCCTGCTGCAGGGACACGGCGATGTAATCCTCGTCCCAAGTCTGGTTGATGGCGCCCGTGATCGTCTCGCCGACCGACATCCGCCCGGCCGTGCCCGGCGAATTGCCGAACTCGTCGGAAAACGCGGAATCGATCGCCACCCTCTGCGCCCAGACCGTGTAGGGAACCGCATCCCTGGCGCCGGGTCCGAGCACGAAATCATGTTCCAGGTAATAGGTGCCGGTCGTCGCCACCGTGATTTCCGGCGTGGATGTCATGCTTTCCCCGCCCGGCATGTAGGACCGTGTGGTCATCCGATAGCCCTCGGCGTCATAGAGCCTGAGCGTCGGACGCGAGTTGCCGGTGCTGACGCTGGTGCCGAACCGGTACACCGATCCCCGCTCCAGCGTCACGGCGAACCAATCCTTGTCGAAATCCTTCTCCACCACGCCGCTGGCGGTGCCGCCGACCGTAAGCCGCCCCGTGGTCCAGACGTTGTTGGAGAAATCATCCGACAGCGTGACCGGGGTGGTGGTGGTGACGGTCGTCGTCGTGGTCGTTGTTGTGGTGGTCGTCGTCGTCGTGTTCGTGACGTCGCCGCCGGTCATGGAGATCGAATAGCGTCCGGTGGTGAAGCCGCTCACCGCCGCGTAGACGGAGCCGCTCGTGCCAGGCGTGTAGGTGACCGTGTGGACGCCGTCGCCGTCCCGGTCGCCGTCGCTCGCCAGGATGGTGCCGCGTCCGTCGATGAGCGCGAAGTCGTGGGTGCCCTTGCCGGGAAAGCTCACCGAAAGCGTGTAGGTCGTGCCCGCATTCAGCGTTGTCCTGAACCAATCGACGTCGTAGGCCCGCTCGATCATGCCGGTGGCGGCGGTCCCGCTGCTGACGCGGCCAATCGTCGTGGTGTTCTCGGCATAGTCGTCCACCGGGATCGTCCGTCCCTCGTGGAAGCCGTTCTGGATATAGTGGCGTTGTGCGGCGGCCATGTCGGTGCCGAAGGCCGCCCGCAGGTCGGCATTCGCGGACAGATAGCCGGCGGCGTTGAAATAGGTGTTGCGGCCCTCGCGCTGCCCGAATTCGATGTAGTGCCGCGTGGCGGCGACGGTGTCGGTGCCGAAGGCCGCCAGAAGGTCGGGGTTGGCGGCCGTGTAGCTCAAGGCGTCGAACGCGGTCGACCGCCCTTCCTTGAAGCCGAATTCGATGTAGTGCCGCGTGGCGGCAGCGGTGTCGGTGCCGAATGCTGCCGAGAGGTCGGGATTGGCGGCTTCGTAGCTCAAGGCGTCGAACGTGGTCGAGCGGCCTTCGGCGGATCCGTAGGTGGAGAAATGCTGCGCCGCTGCGGTGGTGTCGATGCCGAAGGCCCGGATCAGGTCGGGGTTCGCGGCGAGGTAGCTCAGCGCGTCGAAACCCACTTGGTTGCTGGGGGTTGACGTCATGGTGCGCACCGTTCTTGATGGTAGCGTTGGATTTGTTGAAAATATAAAAAATGGTCAGCGCGTTAGTTCTCACACGTATTTATGGTGTGCGATAGATGTGATCGCTTGGCAAGACGCTTTCTTGCCGCGGGATTGTAAAAATGATGCGAGCATCGCCTGTTGCTTCAAGCGAGCCTCGGTTGGAAGGCTACGGCGGCAAAAGCTTTGCCCGACCAAGACCTTCGGCGACGATGGCAAGGAATCCCTCTCCCGCCCCGCCCAAATAGAAAAGCCCGCCCCGCATTCGGCGATTGCCGGTGCGGGGCGGGCTGTCAGTCGTTTCCGGTGCCTGGAACGGAAGGGGCGGCGCCCCTTACTTCGACCGCGACACGCGGCGCAGGAAGTCGATGAACTGCGCCTGCTCTTCCGGGGACAGGTCCTTGACCATGCCCTGGTCGTGCGCCTGGACGCGCGGGATCAGGTCGTCCATCAGCGTCTGGCCTTCCGGCGACAGGCGCAGCGCGTAGGAGCGGCGGTCGTTGGGCGAGGGCGCGCGCACGACGAGGCCGCGCGACTCGAGACGGTCGATCACAGCGACCATGGTCGACCGGTCGATGCCGACCGCCGTGCCCAGGTCGGACTGCGACAGGCCCTCGTTCTCCCGGATCATGATCAGCACGCCGAACTGGCCGGGCGTGATGTCATGCGGAGCGACCGCATTCTGAAAGCTCTGGAACACCGCAACCTGAGCCTTGCGCAGGTTGTAACCCACCAGCTCCGGAAGGGGGCCAAGGGCGAGCTTGCCGTTCTTGCCGGGCCGCAGACGCGACCGCCGGTCGGCGGGGGTGGAACGCTCGTTGTCAGTCACCGTGGATGCCATATTTTGGATGAATTATCGGATGAACGGATAAAATGCGGGCAAGGCTTTCGTTTGTCAGCAAGAACCGCACAGCGGAAGGCTGACGCATATCAGATATGCGTGAAACGTATTGGTGAGGGGGCGTACAAATTCCATCTTGAAGAGTCAAGAAGTGATCGACGCCGATTTGACGCCGATCGCCCGCCCAGCGGTTTCCCCTGCCGCGCGCGGGTTCCCGAATCGGAGCTTCCGACGCCCGGTCCCCCCCAGACCGGGCGTCTTCGTTTTTGGCCGACCCCTGTCTGGAACGCGGGAACGATTTGCAGGGCAGGGCGGATGGTTGGACGCTTGGTCCGTTGGCGGCTTTCGGGTTAGCTGTGGGTAAGCGTTCCAACCAGAGAGCCGATGCTATGGCCTTCGCCATTCCCCTGTGGTCCCAGCCGGCCGTCCCCGTCGCGGGCGGCGATCCGTTTCCGGTGCGCCGCATCTATTGCGTCGGCCGCAATTATGCCGCCCATGCGCGCGAGATGGGCGCCGATCCCGACCGCGAGCCGCCCTTCTTCTTCATGAAGCCGGCCGACGCCATCGTCGCCGACGGCGCCACCATCCCCTATCCGCCGAAGACCGCCAACCTGCATCACGAGATCGAGCTGGTGGTGGCGATTGGCACCGGCGGGCGCGACATTCCGGTCGACCGCGCTCTGGACCATGTGTTCGGCTATGCCGTCGGGCTCGACATGACCCGGCGCGACCTGCAGAACGCCGCCAAGAAGGAGGGCAAGCCCTGGGACATGGGCAAGGGCTTCGACCAGTCGGCGCCCTGTTCCGAGATCCGCACCGCCGCTGACATCGGCCATCCGGCCAAGGGCGCGGTCACCCTGGAGGTGAACGGCGCGCCGCGGCAGAAGGGCGACCTGTCCGACCTGATCTGGTCGGTGGCGGAGACGATCTCCTACCTGTCCGGGTTGGTCGAGCTGCAGCCGGGCGACCTGATCTACACCGGCACGCCGGAGGGCGTCGGCGCGGTGGTGGCCGGCGACGTGCTGACCGGCGCGGTCGAAGGCGTCGGCACCCTGACCCTGACCATCGCCTGAGCCGCCGGCAATGCGCATCGCGACCTGGAACATCAATTCGGTCCGCATGCGTCTGGACCTCCTCCTCCGCCTGATGGAGGAGGAGCAGCCGGACGTGATCTGCCTGCAGGAAACCAAGGTGGTGGACGCCGACTTCCCGCTCGGCCCGCTGGCGGAGCGCGGCTATGTCCACGCCCACATCCACGGGATGAAGAGCTACAACGGCGTCGCCATCCTGTCGCGCCTGCCCTTCGAGTCGCAGGACGTCCAGCACTGGTGCGGCAAGCAGGACTGCCGCCACGCGCTGGCCCATCTGCCGGGCGGGATCGAGCTGCATTGCGTCTACATCCCCGCCGGCGGCGACATCCCCGACCCGGCGGTGAACGACAAGTTCGCCCACAAGCTCCAGTTCCTCGACGAGATGACCCACTGGCTGGGCACGGAGCGGCGGTCCGACCGGCCGATGGTGCTGGTCGGCGACCTGAACATCGCGCCGCTGGAACAGGACGTCTGGAGCCACAAGGAATTGCTGTCGGTGGTCTCACACACGCCGATCGAGGTGGAAAAGCTCGGGGCGATGCAGGCGTCCGCCGGCTGGGTCGACGCCCTGCGCCGCTTCGTTCCGCCGGAGGAGAAGCTCTACACCTGGTGGAGCTACCGGGCGAAGGACTGGGCCGCCTCCAACCGCGGCCGGCGCTTGGACCACATCTGGGTGACCCCGCCGCTGGAAGGGGCGCTGACCGGCATCAAGGTGCTGCGCGACGCCCGCGGCTGGGAGCCCAAGCCGTCGGACCATGTGCCGGTGATCGTCGATCTGGATGTTTGAAATTTGAACGTTTGATGGGGGAGGGGGCCGTCGTGCCCCCTTACTCCAGCAGGCTGATGTTCAGCCGCACCAGTTCCGGCGCGCCGTCTTGCGTGATGCGGAACAGGTGGGCGCAGCCGTTGCGCAGTTCCTCCGCCGGGTCGTCGCGCATGTCCCAGCCGGTGGCGAGCGAATAGAGTGCGCGCAGGATGCCGTTGTGGGCGACGGCGCCGGTCGGACGCCCCTCCACCGCCAGATCGGCGAGCCAGGAGCGCAGACGGGCCTGCACCTCGCGCGGGCTTTCACCGCCGGGCGCCTCGAAGTCCAGCCCCAGCCGGTCGTGGCGGGCCGGCATGCGGCCGTCGGCGCGCAGGTCCTCGGTGCGGTTGCCTTCCCACTCGCCCCAATCCATTTCGACGATCCGCGGCTCCGGCGTGGGATCGAGGCCGAGCAGGGTCGCGGTCTCCCAGGCTCGGCGCTTCGGGCTGGCGACCCAGCGCAGACCGGCCGACTCGGGCGGCAGGCGATAGCGGGCAACCCGTGCGCGGCCGGCGTCGGACAGCGGCTCGTCGATGCTGCCCTGGATGCGCCCTTCGGCGTTCCAGGCGGTCGGGCCGTGGCGGAGGATCAGCAGGGTGGTCATGACGGTACCGGTGCGCGGGGGACGGGACTGCGCCCGGACCCTAGCGTTTCGCCGGCTTCTGCACCGGCATTTCCTTCACCTGGGCCAGCGCCACGCGGACGCGCGACAGATCGGGGGCCGCCGCCCGGACGGCGGACTTCGCCGGAGCCTTGGCGGGCTTCGCCGGCGACTTGCCCGGCTTGACCGCCTTGGCCGCCGCCTCGGCCACCTGCACGCGGCCCTTGCCGCCGCCATGCTTCATGGCGAGCGCCTGAGCCCTGGCGCGGGCACGGGCCTGCGCCTCCAGGATCTGCGGCGCGCGCGGTTCGCCGGTCTTCGGCGTCCAGGTGCGGAAGGGGCCGGTGTCGACATGGACATGGCCGGTGTGGGCGTACATGGCGTAGCCGCCGCGTTGCATCGCCGCCGCTTCCTCCGCCAGCCGCGCGGGCGGGATGCCGGCGATGGAGAAGTCCGCCGCCTGACCGCGCATGTGATAGGAGTTCTCGGCGACGTTCGGGTTCGTCCGGGCGAGGCTGGCATTGGTTGCGCTCGACCGGTAGCCCGACGTGATGCGGATCGGCGACTCCGCCGGCGCGCCGACGCGCTGGCGCAGCTCCACCAGCATATCGACCAGGGCCGGATCGACCGGGATCACCTCGTCGCTGCGGCGGTCGCGGAACAGGACGTCGATCTCGCGCATTGCGGCCGGGTCATACCCGTCACCGGGGCGCCAGTAGGTGACGGACGCCGTCTCGCCGCTGGCGGGATGCTGCAGGACCACGCTGCGCGGTTCGCCGTCCAGCCTGGCGCTTTCCAGCGGCGGCGCGGTGGCGCAGCCGCCAAGCTGCGTCGCGACGGTCAGCACGGCGAGAATACCCAAGGCACGACCGGTCATGCGCATCGCTTTTCCCCCCAAGCTTTGCACGCCTCAACGACCCCGCCCGCCCCAATCGTGGCGGGGTTGCACGCCGATCTAATACCAAGATTGTCACAGGAGGCCAGTGTGACAAAGCAACCTGTGGCGTAATGAACACGCACAAGCGCTTTTGGTCAGTGGAACCGATTATTCGGGATTCAACCGGTACGGATGGCGCTGGTCCTACAGGGACAGCTCCATCCCTTCCCAGGCCACCAGTGACCCGGGGCGCATCGCCGCCGCCTCCGCCGCGATGGCGTCCAGCGCGTCGTCGGTGCGGGCCGGGTCGTGGTGGAAGATCACCGCGCGGCCGACTCCGGCGGCCTCGGCCAGACGCAGGCATTCCTGCCAGGTCGAATGGCCCCAGCCGACGCGCGCCGGGTATTCGGCGTCGGTGTAGGTGCTGTCATACACCATCACGTCGGCACCGCGCAGCAGGTCCAGGATCACCGGGTCGCGTCCTTCGGCCGGATGCTCGGTGTCGGTCAGGACGCACAGGCTGCGGCCGCCATGCTCCACCCGGTAGCCGGTGGCGCCGTCGGGATGGTTCAGGCGGCAGGTGCGCACCACGACGCCCCCCGGGACGCCCGCCGCCAGGTCCAGCGTCTGGCCGGCCTGGAAATCGCGGAACTGGCAGTCGGCCCGGAAGATCTCGACCGGCACCGGGAACAGCGGCGCCGTCATCATGTCGGCCAGCACGGTGCGGAAGGGCCGCTCCGGCGGCAGATGGCCGGACCACAGCCGCAGCCGGCTGGCCGGATCGAAGGCCGGCGCGAAGAAGGGCAGGCCGCTGATATGGTCGAGATGGCTGTGGGTCAGCAGCAGGTCGATGTCGACCGGCCCGCCGTCGCGCGCCAGCGACTCGCCCAGCGGCCGGATGCCGGTGCCGCAGTCGAAGACGATGTGGGCGCCGCCGCAGCGCACCTCGATGCAGGCGGTGTTGCCGCCATAGCGCACGGTGGCTGGTCCGGGCGACGCGATGCTGCCGCGCACGCCCCAGAAGCGCACGATGAAGGGAGACCCGCCGCCGGGCTCTTCAGGAGCGGGCGGTTGCGCGGGATTGATGGTCGGGCGAACGGTCATGACGGCGCCATCGTGGCGGCCCCGCTTGCCCAAGTCTAGCAAATCCGAACAGGCCGCAGCGCGAGTCGACACCCTACGAAGGGCATCTGTCCAAACCCATAAGATGTGGTAGGTTGGGGCCGGTCGCGCATTGCGCGGCATGACTCTCAAAGGGTCCCCGCGCGGGTGGGGACCGGCTCCGGCGGAACCCGACGCGGATGGATCCTGACAAGCTCGCCAAAGTCCTCGCCATGGCCGAGTCGGAGCATCAGGGCGAGGCGCTGTCCGCCCTGCGCGCCGCCCGCATCATGCTGTCCCGCGCCGGCCTGTCCTTCCGCGATCTGGCGGAGCGCGCCCGCACGCCGGTGCCGCCCGCCGCCGAGCCGCCGCCCGCCGCCCAGCCTGCCGAACCCGCCGCTGCTCCGGCCCCGCCGCCGCCGCCGGACGAACTCGTCCGCGGCCTGCGCCGGCAGGTGAAGGACCTGGAACTGGAACTCGCCACCCTGCGGCGGCAGCTGGACAAGGCGGCGGGCGACGCCGACCGCCAGCGCGAGGAGGCCGACCGCTGGCGCACCCTGGCGCGCGAGACGGCGGAAAAGCTGTGGGACATGGGCAAGGCGCTGGAGCGCAAGCACTCCCGCCATGCCGACAGCGACAAGCGCCGCGCGGTGCTGGACCTGCTGCAGGACCCCGGCAGCGCGCTGCTGTCCGACCGCGAGATCGCCCGGCGGGTCGGCGTGTCGCCGCACGACGTCGGCCACTGGCGCCGCCGGATGGCCATCGTCGGCCGCAAGCTGCGGCTGCTGCCGGTGGTGCCGCGCGGGCGCGGCCTATGGGTCGGACCTTCGGCCTGCGGCCTCGGCGCGGCCCGGCTGGGCAGGCATCCAACCAATCCCCAGACGGGCGGGCGTCACCGCTGGCTCGGCTTCGCCGGCGAGGTCACCATCGCCGAACGGGGCAGCCGCCGCGAACTGGCCTCGGTCGGCCGGCGCTGATTGGAAGGCTGATCTGGCGGCTCAGGGCACCAGCCGGTAGCCGCCGGGTTCCGTCACCAGGATGCGGGCGTTGGACGGATCGGCCTCGATCTTCTGGCGCAGGCGGTAGACGTGGGTCTCCAGCGTGTGGGTGGTGACCGCCGCGTTGTAGCCCCAGACCTCGCCCAGCAGGGTTTCGCGCCCGACCACCAGATCGCCGGCCCGGTACAGGTATTTCAGGATCGCCGTTTCCTTCTCGGTCAGGCGGATCTTGCGGTTGGTGGCCTCCTCCAGCAGCAGCTTGGCGCCGGGGCGGAAGCTGTAGGGGCCGATGGCGAAGACCGCGTCCTCCGTCTGCTCGAACTGGCGCAGCTGGGCGCGCAGCCGGGCGATCAGCACCCCCAGGCGGAAGGGCTTGGTCACATAGTCGCTGGCGCCGGATTCCAGCCCCAGGATGGTGTCGGCGTCGCTGGCCGACGCGGTCAGCATGATGATGGGGCAGCGCACCCCCTCGCGCCGCAGCAGCTTGCAGACGTCGCGCCCGTCCATGTCCGGCAGTCCGACGTCGAGCAGGACGGCGGAGAAGCCGGTTCCGGCTTCGCCCGCCTTGCGGATCGCGTTCAGCGCGCCGGCGCCGTCGCCGGCCTCCTCCGTCTCAAGCTCCTCCAGCAGGCGAAGCTGTTCGGCCAGAGACTGGCGCAGGGCGGTGTCGTCGTCGACCAGGAGGATGCGCTTTGCGATGGTCATGGTCCGCGGCACGAAGTCGGAAGTCGGGGGCCACCGTCGGCAGAGCCGGGGGCGGCGCCTTAGTAGCATGGCGCCGGTGGATTGTCGTGATGGCTTGTGGCGAAGCGGATGCGCCTTCCAGATGGGCCTTCTACAGGACAGCCAGCAGCGCCGCCGCCCCACCCGCGTCGGCGGCGGCGAGGACGATCCGCTCGGGCCGTACGCCGAGGTCCCGCAGGGTGGCGGCGACGGTTTCGTCCGGCACCGCGACATGGCGCATCAGCGCCAGCGCGCCCTGTTCCAGGTTGCGGCGCGCGGCGGCCTCCTCGGCGGCCAGACCCGGCTCGGTCCAGTGCAGGCGTTCGATCAGCGCGGTGAAGCGCAGGCGCCGGCTATCGGCCGGCAGGCTGGCGGCGAGGTTGGGCAGGGCGTTGCCGTCCAGCAGGACCGGCGCGCCGTCGGGCAGCCGCGACAGCGCGACGTCGGCCGCCAGGATCGCCGACGGGTCGACCTGCGGGTGCGGGCCGGGCAGAGCGTGGAGCATGATGCCGGCCCCGGCGGCGCGCAGGGCCTCGGCCATGCGGCGGGCATAGGCGTCGGCATGGGCGTCGGCGGCAAGATCGGCCGGCATCACCAGATGCGCGGACGCGGTCGGATCGGCGGGCGTCGAAAGGGTGGTCACGGGGGAAAGGCTCCCGGTTGAAGGGCTGCAGCCGCCATCCTAGCGCCCATGGTCCCGGCGGCGGAGCGGCCCGTTGGAGGTGCCGACTCCGCCCGGCCGGCGGCCCGGGATGGTCTCTGCGCCGGGCAGGCTAGCCGGATCGTTGTGTCTCCGGCAACGGTGTGGCGCGCGGGAATTGCTGGACAGGGGCGCGCCACCTGCGCTTTGCTTCGCCCGCCGAACGCACCATGTCCCGTTTTACGCGCCGTATCCGGCGCACCCGCTACGCAAAGCCGCTGACGATGCAAGCCGAACGCTCCTCCGCCACCACCACGGTCACCCTGTCCACGCCCGCGGCAGCCGCCGCGGCGGCGCCCATCGACGAGGCCGCCGTGCGCGCCGTCGACCGGGCGCTGGCCGCCCTGCGCCGGGGCGAGGTGGTGGCGATCGAGACCGCCGACGGCACGGTCGGCGCCGCGGTGTCGGTGGAGTCGGTGGCGCTCGACGCCGTGGAGCGGCTGAAGGCGCTGACCGGCGGCACCCCGCGGCTGGTGGTCACCCGCCGCCGCGCCGTGGTGTTGGGGCTGGCCGCGGCTGCCGTGGCGCAGCCGGTGAGCGACATCACCGACGATCAGGCGCCCGGCGCCGCGGCGGAGGCGTTCGGCGCCATGACGCTCGACCGGCCCGGCGGGCTGACCGCCGACCAGGCCCATGCGCTGGCCGATCCCGAACAGCATCCGCAGGCCCAGGACGCGCTCCCGGCCGGCTTGGCCGCCGTCGAGGCCTGTCCCGGCAGCCGCGAGGCCGCGGCGGTGGACCTCGCCCGGCTGGCCCGCCTGCTGCCCGCCGCCATCACCGCCGACCTGCCGTCCCCGGCCCCGAAGAGTGCGGCGGAGTGGGCGGCGGAGCATGACCTGCTGCTGGTGCGGGCGTCGGACGTCGCCGATTACCGGGTCCATGTGGTGCGGACCCTGCGCCGCGTCGCCGACGCGCGGGTGCCGCTGGTCGGGTCGGAAAACACGCGCATCTACGCCTTCCGCCCGGCCGACGGCGGACCGGAGCATCTGGCCATCGTCATCGGCGACCCCGATCCGCAGCAGCCGGTGCTGGCCCGCCTGCATTCGGAATGCTTCACCGGCGATCTGCTGGGGTCGCTGCGCTGTGACTGCGGCGACCAGCTGCGCGGCGCCATCGCCGAGATCGCCCGCCAGGGCAGCGGCGTGCTGCTGTATCTGGCGCAGGAGGGGCGCGGCATCGGGCTGGTCAACAAGCTGCGCGCCTACCGCATCCAGGATCGCGGTTTCGACACGGTGGACGCCAACGAGATCCTCGGCTTCGAAGCGGACGAGCGCGTCTATCTGCCGGCGGCGGAGATGCTGCGGCAGCTTGGCTTCGAGTCCGTGCGGCTGATGACCAACAACCCGGAAAAGCTGCGCCAGCTCGCCCGCTGCGGCATCGCGGTGGTGGAGCGGGTGGCCCACATCTTCCCGGCCAACGGCCACAACGAGGCTTATCTCCGCACCAAGGCGGATCGCAGCGGCCATATGTTCTGAGCGAACGGCCGGGGCGAAGGGCTGGGGCCGGCGGGGCAGGAATCGCCATGCCGGCCCGGCAGTTCTTGCCGGTTTTTGGCCGGCCAGACTTCGCTGGGAATCGGATTCCGGGTGCTGACCGTCCGGATCCTCCCGAATCGGTCGAATCCGGTTCGGATCGGGCGCCCCGGTTTGGCACGCCGCTTGCTGTACCTGTCGTGACCACCGAGCCGGGAGACCGCCCATGGCCATCGACGCCACCACAATCGACAGCAGCGCCGTCCAGCGTCCGGTGCCGCGCGAAAAGGCGTCGCCGGTCATCAGCGACGGCCACAACGGCGGGCCGGTGGAAATCCGGGGCGACATGTCCTTCTGGGACTTCCTGGACATCATCAACCCGCTGCAGCACATCCCGATCGTCAGCACCATCTATCGCGAGATCACCGGCGACACCATCCAGCCGTCCATGCGGATCATGGGCGACATGCTGTATGGCGGCGTGATCGGTGGCATGGCCTCCATCGCCAACGCGGTGGTCGAACAGGCGACGGGGCAGGATGTCGGTCAAACGGTCATGACCTCGCTCGGCTTTGGGGACGGTGACCATCCCGCCGCCTCCACGGCCGTCGCGGACGCCTCGGGGGGGCCGGCGGCGTCCGGCTCCCCCGCGGAGCCGCAGCAACCGCAGCAGGTGCCCGCCGGCGGACTTGCCGCCGCGCTGGCCGCCGCCAAGCCCGCCGATCTTGGGTCGGCGCAGCCGCAGCCCGCTGCCGGGCAGCCGGTCCGGCTTGCGGCCGCCACCTCCGCCGCCAAATCCGCTGATGCCTCGCCGGTTTTGACTGCGCAGCTCGCGGCCGGGGCGGCTCCACACCCCAGCAAGATGCCGGCGCGCGACACGCCGCTGGCCAGCTCCTCGCTGGCGAAGCACAGCGTGCCCCGCTATGCGGCGCCGGTTCCCGGGGCGGTGACCGCCAACGCGCGCACCGCCGGTGCGACGGCGGCCAATGGCGGCCAGCCAGCCAGCCAGCCGGCCGAAGCGGCCCCCGCCGCCGGCCCGGCTCCGGTCGCGCCGGACATGCTGTCGGAGACGATGATGCGCAACCTCGCCAAGTATGAGCAGTCGCGCAAGGCGGCCCAGGGTGCCGCGAGCGGCACCACGCGGGTGTCGGGATGACCGTCGAGATCACCGTGACGCCGGATGCCGGCTGCCACGATGGCGGCAATGAAGGCGGACCGGTCACCACCGGCCGGCTGCGTTGGCCGGGCGGCGAGGTGCACTGCGTGCTGGGCCGCGGCGGCGTCCGTACCGACAAGCGGGAGGGCGACGGCGCCACCCCCGTCGGCCGCTTCCCGCTGCGCCGCGTGCTATGGCGTGCCGACCGCCTGCCTCCGCCGGAGACCGCGCTGCCGCTCCAGCCTATCGCCGAGCAGGACGGCTGGTGCGACGCGCCGGAGGATCCCGCCTACAACCGTCCGGTCGTCCGGCCCTATCCCGCCAGCCACGAGGAGATGTGGCGGGACGATCACGTCTACGACGTCGTGGTGGTGATGGGGCACAATGACGACCCTGTGGTGCCGGGGATGGGCAGTGCCGTGTTCCTGCACCTCGTCCGCCCGGACCGCGCGCCGACCGCCGGCTGCGTCGCGCTGGCGCCCGACGACATGCTGCGCCTGCTGAAGGATTGCGGGCCGGGAAGCGCGTTGAGCGTCGCCGGCCCGGCCGTTTGATGAAGCCGCTGTTTGCTGGGCCCGCTTTTACTGGGCAGGGTAGGGGCGCGCGCCGAAAATCGCCGTGCCGACCCGCACATAGGTGGCGCCGAAGCGGACCGCGGTCTCGTAATCGCCGCTCATGCCCATGCTGATTTCCGACAGACCCAGTCGGCGGGCCATCTCCGCCAGCAGGGCGAAATGCATCGCCGGCTCCTCGTCCACTGGCGGGATGCACATCAGCCCGGTGACGGGCAGCCCCAGCCGGTCGCGGCAGTCGGCCAGGAAGGCCTCCACCTCCGCCGGGGCGATGCCGGCCTTCTGCGGTTCCTCGCCGGTGTTGACCTCGATCAGGCAGCGCGGGCGGCGGCCGGATTTCGCCATCTCCTCCGCCAGCGCCTCGGCCAGTTTCGGGCGGTCCAGCGTCTGGATCACGTCGAACAGGGCGACGGCGTCCTTGACCTTGTTGGTCTGCAGCGGGCCGATCAGGTGCAGTTCCAACTCCGGGAAACGCTCCTTCAGCGCCGGGAACTTGGCCTTGGCCTCCTGCACCCGGTTCTCGCCGAACACGCGCTGGCCGACGGCAAGCGCCTCCTCCACCGCTGCGGCCGGATGGGTCTTCGACACGGCGACCAGCGTCACCGAGCCGTCGCCGCGCCCGCAGGCCGATGCGGTTTCCGCAATGGCGCGGCGCACCGAGTCGAGCCGTCCCGCCACGCTGTCCGCGCCGGCGGAACCGCCTGCTTCGGCGCCGGTTTGCGTATCTCTGCCAGTGCCCTGCGTCGTCGTCATGGCCGCCCCCAATCCGGTCGCTGCGGGTGTACAGCGCTTCCGCGGCGTGTTAGCGGACGGTCCGTGGAAACGCAAGCGCCCCAAGCGACCATGCCCTTTGCGTCCGGTCCGCCGGCGCGGGGATCGTCATCGTTTTTGCACATCGAGGAGATCTCCGCATGCGGAGTCCGTTCCGTTCCCTGCTCTCCGTCCTGAGGTCGGCGGCCCCTGCCGGCCTCCTTGCTGCCGCGGTCGCCGTCTGGTCCGTCGCCACTCCCGCCCACGCCGAAGACCATGCCAAGCCGGCTCCAAAAACCGCAACGCCCAAAGCCGAAGCCCAGGCGAAGCCCGGCGCCAAGCATGGCAAGGCCAAGCTGATGCTCGGCTCGCCGATGACCAAGGTGCGCTTTAGCGAGCCCGCCTTTCCGCTGACGGACGACGGCACCTATCGCAGCTTCATGGACCGGATCCTGGACGAATATGGCCGCCGTTGCGTACGGCAGGAACAGTTCGGCTGGGAAATCGCCAAGGACGACCAGGAGCGGCTGGACTATATCTTCCAGGGAACGATGGCGAATTACGGCCGTCTCGGCTTTCTGCTGGGGGAAGTCCACCCCAAGTCCGTGACCGATCCGGAAACCCTCGCCTTCCTCGCCGACCGCAACAAGGAGCGCTACCTGCTGGTCTGGACGCCGCTGGAGTCGTCGGTGCTGTTCATGATGTGCGATACCGCGGCCAAGGACGCCAAGGCCGACCAGCCCAAATCCGCTCAGAAGAAATAGGGCGGTTCGGAATGACGGAAAAGGCGGCGGATTTCTCCGCCGCCTTTCGCGTTTGTGCCGTTCGGGATCGCGCGCTCAGAACGCGAAGCGGGTGTCCCACAGGACGATGTTGGCGTCGTTGTTCACGCCGCCAACCTTGTTGTCGAGATAGCTGTATTCCAGGCCCGTGGTCAGACCCGGCGCCACGGTGTAGGTCACGCCGGCCTGCCAGACATGGGCGCGGGAGTTCAGCCCGGCGAAGTTGCTGTCGATGCCCTTGGCGTCGGTGTAGGTGGCGGCCAGGATCACCGGACCCAGCGTGTAGTTGGCGCCGACGATCCACACCTGCTGATCGTCCACGCCGCGGGTGCCGGTGGCATAACCGCTGTCGCCGCTGAAGGCGTAGCTGCCGCCGACCTTGAAGTTGGCGTAGGACACATTGGCGCCGACATGGACCGAGGACAGGTCCTCGAGCCCGCTGGCCGCCTTGGCGAACTGGTAGGCGGCGCTCGCCTCCACGCCGAAACCGCCGAACTCGCCCTTGTAGGTGGCCTGGACCTCGGCCATGTCGTGATAGGCGGTGCTGTTCTTGCGGCGGTTCACGTCGGTGTTGCTGCTGCCGTACACCGGGGTGTAGGCGGCGCCGACCTGGAACCCGGCGAAGCTCGGCGTCAGGTAGACGATCTTGGTGCTGGCGTCGCCCGACTCCAGCGTGCGCAGGCTGCCCAGCACATAGGGGGCGCCGTTGGCGTTCACGTAGTAGTTCAGGTACTGGGCGTCGGGCGAGCCTTCGATGCCTTCGACGTTCGGGCCGATGATGCCGTATTCGTCCGACAGGCCGTTGATCACGCCGGCCTGCACCGTGCCGAAGCCGCCGTTCACGAAGATGAAGGCGCGGTCGCTGTCGGTGCTGCGGTTGTTGGCGGTGCCGCCGGAGGCGCGCAGGCGCAGGCGGGCACCATATTCCAGGCCGTTGTCGGCCTTGGCCGTCGGGGTGATGTTGAGGCGGAAGCGGTTGGCGAACTCGGTCTGGCGCAGCCCGGTGTCATTGTCCTGGTCGATGTAGGCGCCCTGGAAATAGGCGTCGCCACCCAACAGGATATCGAACTTGGCCTGGGCCGAGGCGGTGCCGCAGCCGGCGGCGAGGGCGACGGCTGCACAGCCGATGACGAGAGAGCGCTTCATGGAGTGTCATCCTGCATGCATGCGCCCCACCGGAGGGAGGCGCGAGCGGTGTCTTGTGCTCCAAGACTTAATCCCGTCCCCCACCGGCGGACAAGTGGCCGAGATGGCGGAAGTCTCCGCATCCGGAGGACAGTGACGGGAAAAACACGTACTCCCGGATCATGTAAATTCATATACTAAGTATTTAGCGATTTTCTGGCGACTGCTTGCAAGACGATCACCGTTTTGTCACTCGGAAGGGGTAATTCTTTCAGAGAGCGCTCCTTGGTAGTCCTGAGCACCGGTGTGCAAAAGGGGACATGACACCCAGGGGGCAAAAAAAGAGGCGGCGGATTTCTCCGCCGCCTTCGCGTCTGCTGCCAGGAGCCTGCTTCTTAGAAAGCGAAGCGGGTATCCCACAGAACGATGTTGGCATCGTTGTTGATGCCGCCCGACTTGTTGTCGACGAAGCTGTACTCCAGGCCCGTGGTCAGGCCGGGGGCGACGGTGTAGGTCACGCCGGCCTGATAGATGTGGGCGCGGGCATAATCGGCGGCGGTGGCGGCACCGGTACCGACATTGGCGCCCTTGGCGTCGGTGTAGGTGGCGGCCAGGATCACCGGACCCAGGCTGTACTGGGCACCGACCAGCCAGACCTGGTTGTCGTCAACGCCGGTGTGGCCCTTGCGATAGCCGCTGTCGCCGCTGAAGGCATAGCTGCCGCCGATAGCGAAGGCGCCGTAGGAGATGGTGGCGCCGGTGTGGACCGACGACAGGTCTTCGAAGCCGGTCGGGGCCTGGGCGAACTGATAGGCGACGCTGGCTTCCAGGCCAACGCCGCTGAAGGCGCCCTTATAGTAGGCCTGGATTTCACCCATGTCGTTGTAGGTGACGTTCTTGCGGCGGTTCACATCGGTGTTGCTGCTGCCGTAGGTCGGGGTGTACGCGGCGGACAGCTTGAAGCCGGCGAAGCTCGGGGTCGAGTAGACGATCTTGGTGCTGGCGTCGCCCGACTCGAGGTTGCGCAGCGAGCCGGTCACATACGGCAGCGAGGTGACGCCGTAGTAGGAGCCGTACCAGCCGTCCGGGCTGCCAGAGATGCCGTCGACGTTCGGGCCGATGACGCCCGAGTCGTCCGACGGGCCG
Organism: uncultured Azospirillum sp.; assembly: GCF_946480385.1. The sequence continues at coordinate 11,945 of NZ_CAMLJP010000017.1, read as the reverse complement.
TTGACGACACCGGCCTGAACCGAACCGAAGGTGCCGTTCACGAAGATGTAGGCGCGGTCGGCATCGGTGGTGCGGGCGTTGCTGGTGCCGTTGGAGGCGCGCAGACGCAGGCGGGCGCCGTATTCTAGACCATTGTCGGCCTTGGCCGTTGGGGTAACGGTCAGACGGAAGCGGTTGGCGAACTCGGTCTTGCGCAGGTTGCCGTCGTTGTCCTGGTCGACATAGGCGCCCTGGAAGAAGGCGTCGCCGCCCATGATGACGTCGAACTTGGACTGGGCCGAGGCGGTGCCGCAGCCGGCGGCGAGGGCGACGGCTGCACAGCCGATGACGAGAGAGCGCTTCATGGATTGTCCATCCTTGTGCATACGCCCCGTTTGACCGGGAGCGGCGGTTGTCTTTTCGGTCGCGACCTTCCGGTCGGGGTCCTTATGCGAATGACTTAATCGCGAGTTGCTTTGGCCGACAAGGGGGAAACTGACGTGCTTTCACGCATCCGCAACACAGTTGCGGGAAAACCACACCGCTAACTCTTTGAAAAGAAATAAAAAACTGGCTTTGCTGCTTTTCTGGCGCAATTGCGGCCCAGCTTTTGGGCGTCCTGCCCGCGCTGCAGGCACAAGATCGGGCATAAAAAAAGAGCGGTGGCCGAAGCCACCGCCCTCTCTTTCCGTTTCCGGACGTTCGATCGAAGGATCGATTAGAACGCCAGGACCGAACGGACGAGCACGACGTTGCCCTTGTCGCTGAGCGCCGAGGTCTCGCCGTCCAGGTCGAAGTAGTCGTACTGGGCCTGCAGGGTCAGGCCCGGAGCGACGGTGTAGCCGACGCCGATTTCATAGACCTGCAGCTCGCGGTCGCCAGCCAGGGCCACCGAGCCGGCGTCCTTGCCGTTCTTGTAGTTGGCGCCGACGACGATCGGGCCGGTGGTGTACTGAGCGCCGACAACCCAGTTGCGGGTCGACTCGGTGAACAGGCCGGTGCGGTCGTTCAGGCCCGACTTGCCGAAGTCGGTGTAGCTGCCGCCGACGCTGAAACCGGCGTAGCCGACGCTGGCGCCGACCTGCCAAGCGTTCAGGTCCTTGTAGTTCGAACCGGCGACGTTGTCGACGGCCTGACCCCAGAAGTAACCGGCGCTGCCCTTGACGGTCACGCCGCCGAAGGTGTTGTTGTAGTTCGCACCGACTTCCACCATGTCCTGGTAGGTGCCGTTGCCGCCGCCGGCAAAGGTGCCGGTGGTCTTGGTGCGGTTGACGTCGGTGTTCGAGCTGTCGTTACGCGGGGTGTAGCTGGCGCCCAGCTGCAGACCGGCGAAACGCGGCGAGAAGTAGACGATCTTGGTGGCGTTGCCTTCCGGAGCCAGCGACGGCCAAATGATGCTGTTGCCGGTCACGGTCGAGGCCGGGCCGTTGCCACCGATGTTGGTGTTCGGGCCGAACCAGTTCTGGACCTGATCGACCAGGCCGAGCGGCAGGTAGTCGGTCGGGGCCGAGACGAAGGTCTCGTCGTTGAAGGAGTTGGTCACACCCATGCGGACCTGACCGAAGGTGCCCTGCGCGAAGATGTAAGCGCGGTCGGCGTCGGTGGTACGGGCGTTCGAGGCGCCGGAGTTGGCGCGCAGACGCATGCGGGCACCGTACTCCAGGCCGTTGTCGGCCTTGGCGGACGGGATGATGTTGATGCGCATGCGGTTGCGGAATTCGGTCGAGCGCAGGCCGGAGTCCAGGTCCTGATCGACGTAGCCGGCCTCAAAGTAGGCGTCGCCACCGACCTTGACTTCGAACTTGGCCTGGGCATTGGCGGCGCCAGCGCCGAGGGCGAGAGCGGCGGCAGCGGCGCCGGCCAGCAGATAACGGTTCATGATTGTTGCCTCCATCCTGGCAGCAGATGTTTCAGCCTGGTTGACGTCCTGGCTGAGACTTTCGTACGCACCCCCGCCCTTGCCAGCAAGCGGCAAATCTCCCCGATTGCTGCATTGGGGGGACAGTGTGTCGCACGGAGCACACTAAGAAGACCCCCCTGTCCGCCCCGCCACAGTCGAAGCCGGCAGACCCCGCCTGTTGTCGTCCTGTTGTCGCGAGGCGGGGCAAAGACGCTTCCGCTGTTGCGTGGGGCCGTCCACTTATGGTCTGTTCACCGGCATTCCGCGCGTGACTCGCGCGCGGCAACCCCATTTCTGAACCGGGTTCCCGACCATGCGCCGTTCGACCGCCCTTCGCCTTGTCCCTGTACTGCTCGCGGCTTCCGTCTCGATCGCCGGCTGCGCAAGCTGGGGCGGCAAGACCGAAACCGTCGAAGAGCAGATGAAGAACAAGGACTACAAGTTCGGCAGCCTGCTCGGCACCGACGGCGGCCTGAACCTGTTCGGCAAGAACAAGCGCGGCGGCGACCAGGACAGCGCCGGCGGCATCGGCGTCAACAGCTTCCTGTGGCGCGCCTCGCTCGATACGCTGTCCTTCATGCCGATCGCCTCGGCCGATCCGTTCGGCGGCGTGATCCTGACCGACTGGTACACCCCGCCCGATTCGCCGAACGAGCGCTTCAAGGTCAACCTCTACATCATGGACCGCCAGTTGCGCGCCGACGGCGTGCGGGTGTCGGTGTTCCGCCAGCAGCGGACCGGCAACGACTGGCGCGAGGTTGCGGTCGGGCCGGAGACCGCCGGCCAGCTGGAGGATGCGGTGCTGACCCGCGCCCGTCAGCTTCGCGTCTCGCAGAACGCCGCCGCCCGCTGACGCGGCGGCCGACCCTCCCGGGCGACTCTCGGGCTGCCCCCGGGCCTTCGAGCATCTGGTACAACGGAAAAACGGCGTCGCGCTCATGTCGCGTTACAATGTCAAGGAAACCGAGGCGAAGTGGCAGGGCGTGTGGGACGGCAAGGGCTGTTTCACCGCGCGCGAGGACGCCTCCCGGCCCAAATACTATGTGTTGGAGATGTTCCCCTATCCGTCGGGGCGCATCCACATGGGCCACGTCCGCAACTACACCATCGGCGACGTGATCGCGCGCTTCAAGCGCGCCAAGGGCTTCAACGTCCTGCACCCGATGGGCTGGGACGCCTTCGGCCTGCCGGCCGAGAACGCCGCGCTGGAGAAGAAGGTCCACCCGGCCGCCTGGACGCGCGAGAACATCGCGACCATGCGCGGGCAGCTGAAGACGATGGGCCTGTCCATCGACTGGGACCGCGAGATCGCCACCTGCGACGTGGACTATTATCGCCACGAGCAGAAGATGTTCCTGGATTTCCTGAAGGCGGGCCTGGCCTACCGCAAGGAATCCTGGGTGAACTGGGACCCGGTGGACAACACCGTTCTCGCCAACGAGCAGGTGATCGACGGCCGCGGCTGGCGCACCGGCGCGCTGGTCGAGAAGCGCAAGCTGTCGCAGTGGTTCCTGAAGATCACCGCCTATGCCGAAGACCTGCTGAAGGGCCTGGAGACGCTGGACCGCTGGCCCGAGCGCGTGCGCATCATGCAGGAGAACTGGATCGGCAAGTCCACCGGCGTCCGTTTCCGCTTCAAGATCAAGGGGCGCAAGGAGGAGCTGGAGGTCTTCACCACCCGTCCGGACACGCTGTTCGGCGCCTCCTTTGCTGCGATCTCCCCGAATCACCCGCTGGCCGCCGAACTGGCCGCCTCCAGCCCGGAACTGGCGGAGTTCATCGCCGAGTGCAACCGGCTGGGCACCAGCGAGGAAGCGATCGAGACGGCGGAGAAGCGCGGCTTCGACACCGGCCTGAAGGTCGTGCACCCCTTCGATCCGTCGTGGGAACTGCCGGTCTATGTCGCCAACTTCGTGCTGATGGAATACGGCACCGGCGCGATCTTCGCCTGCCCGGCGCATGACCAGCGCGACCTGGATTTCGCCCGCAAGTACGGCCTGCCGGTTCGCCCGGTGGTGATCCCGGCCGACGCCGACCCGGCGACCTTCGACGTCGGGAGCGAGGCCTATACCGGCCCCGGCGTGCTGCGGAACTCCGCCTTCCTCGACGGACTCGACACCGAGTCGGCCAAGGACGAGGCCGGCAAGCGGCTGGAGGCGGCGGGCCAGGGCGAGCGCACCACCCAGTACCGCCTGCGCGACTGGGGCGTGTCGCGCCAGCGCTATTGGGGCTGCCCGATCCCGGTCATCCACTGCGAATCTTGCGGCATCGTCCCGGTTCCGGACGACCAGCTGCCGGTCGTGCTGCCGGAGGACGTGACCTTCGACAAGCCCGGCAACCCGCTGGCCCACCACCCGACCTGGAAGCACACCAGCTGCCCGACCTGCGGCAAGCCGGCGCTGCGCGAGACCGACACCTTCGACACCTTCATCGAGTCGTCCTGGTATTTCGCCCGCTTCTGCTCGCCGAAGACCGAGGATGCGGCCTTCACCCGCGAGTCGGTCGATTATTGGCTGGGTGTCGATCAGTATATCGGCGGCATCGAGCATGCGGTCCTGCATCTGCTCTACAGCCGCTTCTGGACGCGCGCGCTGAAGACCTGCGGCTATCTGGATCTGGAGGAGCCGTTCACCGGCCTCTTCACCCAGGGCATGGTCAATCACGAGACCTACAAGGATGCCGGCACCGGCGCCTGGCTGGCCCCGACCGACCTGACCAAGAACGACAAGGGCGAGTGGGTCCGGGCCGACAGCGGCGCGCCGGTCAATGTCGGCCGTGTCGAGAAGATGTCGAAGTCCAAGAAGAACGTGGTGGACCCGGCGCACATCATCGGCACCTACGGCGCCGACGCCGCCCGCCTGTTCATGCTGTCGGACAGCCCGCCGGAACGCGACCTGGAATGGACCGAGGCCGGCATCGACGGCGCCTGGCGCTACATCAACCGCCTGTGGCGGATGGTGACGGAGGCGCCGGTGGAACTGCCGGCCGCCGGCACGCCCGCGCCTCAGTCGTTCGGCCCGAAGGCCGAGGCCGCCCGCCGTCTGGTCCACAAGACCATCGCCGGCGTGTCGGAGGATCTCGACAAGTTCCGCTTCAACAAGGCGGTCGCCCGCGTCCGCGAGCTGTCCAACGCGCTGGGCGAGCTGGACGGCACCGGCGAGGGCGAGGCCTGGGTCCTGCGCGAGGGCTTCGAGTCGCTGGTCCGTCTCGTCGGCCCGATGATGCCGCATCTGGGCGAGGAGCTGTGGGCGCAGCTGGGGCACAGCACCCTGCTGGCCGACCAGCCCTGGCCGGAGGCCGACCCCGCCCTGGTGGTGGAGGACAGCGTCAAGGTCGCGGTCCAGGTCAACGGCAAGCTGCGCGCCACGCTGGAGCTGCCGCGCGATATGGATAAGGACGCGGCGGAGCAGGCGGCGCTTGCCGATGCCAACGTCCAGCGCGCCATGGACGGCAAGCCGGCGCGCAAGGTCATCGTCGTCCCGAACCGGGTGATCAATGTCGTCGTCTGATACCAGACTGTTCCGCCAGACCGTGGCGCGGGGGCTGTTCGCCCTCGCGCTCGGCCTGTCCGCCCTGTCACTGTCGGGCTGCGGTTTCCAGCCGCTCTACGGTGGCCAGGGGATTGGCGCCGGCGCGGCCGACCGGCTGATGGAGGTCGACATCGCGTCGATCCCCAACCGGGAAGGGCAGAAGCTCCGCAACCTGCTGATCGACAACTTCTATCCGTCGGAGCGGCCGAGCAATCCGCGCTACCGCCTGGATGTGGCGCTGTCGGCGTCGGAGCAGAAGCTGGCCCTGCAGAAGGACGCGACCGCGGTGCGCGCCCAGCTGCTGGTCAACGCCCCCTACCGGCTGACCGACACCCAGACCGGTCAGGTGGTGTTCCAGTCCAGCTCGCGCTCGATGATCAGCTACAACACGCTGGAGCAGCATTACGCCGCCATCGTGACGGTGCAGAACGCCTATGACCGGGCGCTCGAGGACATTTCCAATGACATCACCACCCGCGTCGCCATGTATCTCGGCCGCGGGTCCTGACCGGCCGGGGATGCACGGGTGAAGCTCCAGCCCAAAGCGATCGACGGTTTTCTGCGCAGCCCGGACCGCAAGGTTCGGGCGGTGCTGCTTTATGGCCCCGACTCGGGCCTCGTCCGTGACCGCGCCCAGACGCTGGGCAAGACGGTGGTGCAGGACCTGTCCGATCCATTCCGCGTCGCCGAGTTCCTGGGGCGCGCCATCGCCGACGATCCGGCGCGGCTGGCGGACGAGGCCGCGGCGATCTCCTTCACCGGCGGCCGGCGCCTGATCCGCGTCCGCGACGCGGAGGACAACAGCACCGCCGCCTTCACCGCCTTCTTCGAGAATTTGCCGCCTGGCGACAGTTTGGTGGTGGTCGAGTCGGGCGACCTGTCGGCCCGCTCCAAGCTGCGGCTTCTGTTCGAGGGGGCCGACGCCGGCGCCGCAATTCCCTGCTACGTGGAGGAGGAGGCGTCGCTCGGCCGCGTCATCGCCGACATCCTGCATGGCCATGGGCTGACCGCCGATCCCGACGTGCTGAGCTTCCTGGCCGCCAACCTCGTCGGCGACCGCATGGTGGCGCGCGGCGAGGCGGAGAAGCTGGCGCTTTACATGGGCAGTGAAAAGCGCGTGCGGCTGGAGGATGCCCAGGCCTGCGTCGGCGACAGCGCCGCCCTGTCGATGGACGAGCCGGTGTGGGCGGCGGCGGAGGGCGATTTCGCCACGCTCGACCGTTCGCTGGCGCGGCTGTTCGCCGAGGGCACCTCGCCGGTGCCGATCCTGCGCGGCGCCCAGCGCCATTTCCAGCGCCTGCAACTGCTCACCGCCCAGGTCGCCGCCGGCAAGTCGCCGGAGGCCGCCGTCGAGTCGCTGCGCCCGCCGGTCTTCTTCAAGCTGAAGACCCGGCTGGTCAAACAGGCGCGCCACTGGTCGCCCAACCATGTCCGGCAGGCGCTGGAACGGCTGGTCGATGCCGAGGCCGACTGCAAGCGCACCAACATGCCGGACGAGACGCTGTGCGCCCGCGTGCTGTTCCAGCTGGCGTCGCTGGGCGCCCGGCGGTAGCGGGCGCTGACTTGACCATTGGGGCCGCCGCGCTATCTGGCGGGGCATGAGCGACGCCATAGACACCGCGCCACCGCCTGCCCCCTTCCGGGTGCGCTGGTGGCAACCCCTGCTGTTCTGGGTCATCGTCAACGCCTGGAGCTTCGTCGAACGCGGCGGCCAGCCCTTCGCCGGGCACCAGCCGTCGCCCTTGCAGCCGCCGGGTTGGGTGTTCCCGGTGATGTGGTTCACGCTGAACGTCTTCCAGATCTGGGGCGACATCCGCCTGCTCGACCCGGCGCGGCGGATCCGCAGCCGTGGACTGCTGATCGGGCTGCAGGCGGTGACCTGGGTGATCTACGCCACCTTCAGCCTCGTCTATTTCACGCTGGGCAGCTCGATCCTCGCCGCGGCCTGGACGGTGTCCTTCTTCGTCATCACCTCCCTCTGCATCGCGCTGGTGGCGCGGGACGACCGCAGCATCGCGCTGATCTGGACGCCGCTGATCCTGTGGACCGGCTTCGCATCGGTGGTCGGCATCCACAACGCGCTCATCAACCCCGACCCGCTGTTCGGCACCCCGGCTCTCTGGGGATAATACCCGGATAAAACCCTTGCGTCGAATATCACCCGGGTATAACCAGCCGGGAACGATGATGCATGCGCGGAGGCCGGACATGGTTGGCAAAGAGGATCGCAAGGCGGCGGTGGCGGCCTACAAGGAGCGCAAGAGCGTGGCCGGCGTGTTCGCCGTCCGCTGTGGGGCTGCTGGTATGGTGTGGGTGGGCGGTGCGCCAGATCTCGACAAGATTCGGAACCGGATCTGGTTTCAGTTGAAGATGGGCGGCTGTCCGCACCGCAGCCTGCAGGCGGCGTGGAACGCCCATGGGCCTGAGTCGCTGGCCTTCGAAATCGTCGAGCGGCTGGAGGACGAGGACCTCGCCTTCGCCCGCACCGCCGCGCTGAAGGCGCGGGTTGCCCATTGGGCGGCGGCGATGGGAGCGAAGGCGATCTGAGCGGGAGCGCTCAGCCCCGGTAGTCGTGGACCCGGCCGGTGAAGTCGGTCACGCGATAGCTGTCCTCGCCCTGCTCCTCGATCCAGGCCGCGGCGGCCGGGGCCTTGCCGTGGCCGCCTGGAATGTCGAGGACGTAGGTGGGCTGGCACAGCCCGGACAGCTTTCCGCGCAGGCCGGTCACCAGCGCCTGCCCCTCCGCCAGGGTCGGACGGAAATGACTGGTGCCGGCGGCAAGGTCGGGGTGGTGCAGGTAATAGGGCTTCACCCGGTTGCGGACGAGCCCGCGGAACAGCGCCTCGAGCGCCGCATGGCTGTCGTTGATGCCCTTCAGCAGCACGGTCTGGCCGACCAGCGGGATGCCGGCCTCCACCAGCCGGGCGAGCGCCGCCCGCACCGGCGGGGTCAACTCGTCGGCATGGTTGATGTGGACGGCGACCCAGGTGGCGAGGTCAGGGGCGGTCAGCGCCTCCAGCAACTCCGGGGTGATGCGCTCCGGGTCGGCAGCGGGGATGCGGCTGTGCAGGCGGACGATGCCGACATGCGGCATGGCCGACAGCGCCTGGACGATGCCGCGCAGCCGGCGCGGCGACAGCAGCAGCGGATCGCCGCCGGTGATGACGACCTCCCACACCTCCTGGTGGTCGCGGATATAGGCGAGCGCCGCATCCAGCTCGTCGGCGGTCAACGCCTCGCCGCCAGGACCGACCATCTCGCGGCGGAAGCAGAAGCGGCAATAGACGGCGCAGGCATGCAGCGGCTTCAGCAGGACCCGGTCGGGATAGCGGTGGACGATGCCCTTCACCGGGCTGCGCGCGCCGTCGCCGATCGGGTCTTCCAGCTCTTCCGGCGTGCTGTACGCCTCGGCGGGGGAGGGGACGTACTGGGCATAGAGCGGATCCTGCGGGTCCGTACGCCCGGCCAGCGTCTCGCGCAGGTATGGGGTCAGCGCCACGGCATAGCGGTCGGCGACCGTACGCACGGCCTCGCCGGCCTCCGGTGTCATCAGCCCGGCGGCCACCAGATCGGAAACGCTGTGCAGGGCCTTCATCGCTCTTTCCCGCTTCGACGGAATGGGTCATGTAGGAAAGCGACCGCTCTTACTCCTGCGAGACCCATGCTGTCGACTCTTCCCCGCCTGATCGGCCACCGCGGCGCCAAGGAAAGCGCTCCGGAAAACACCCTCGCCTCGATCCGCGAAGCCGCCCGCCAGGGCGCCCGCTGGGTGGAGGTGGATGTCATGCTGACCCGCGACCAGCGGCCGGTGCTGATCCATGACGACACGCTGGACCGCACCACCACCGGCACCGGCGCCGTGCCGCTGCTGGATTTGGCCGAGCTTCAGCAGCTCGACGCCGGACGCTGGTTCGATGCCGCCTTCGTCGGCGAACGGGTGCCGACGCTGGAGGAGGCGGTGGACCTGATCCGCGACCTGGGACTCGGGCTGAACCTGGAGATCAAGCCCTATCCGGGGCAGGAGGAGATCACGGCGGAGGTGGCGCTGAGCACCCTGCGGCTGCTGTGGCCGTCCGACCGGCCGCTCCTGCTCTCCAGTTTCGAGGTGCCCTGCCTGGAGGTGGCGCAGCGGCTGTGGCCGGAGATCCCGCGCGGTTACCTGCTGTGGGACCCGCCGGCCGATTGGGCGGCCATCGCCGAACGCATCGGGGCGGCCACCCTGAACGTCGACCAGAGCCGTCAGACCGCCGACAGCATCGCGGAATACCGCGCCACCGGCCGCCCGGTGCTGTCCTACACCGTCAACGACGCCGGGCGTGCCCGGACGCTGTTCGGTTGGGGCGTGTCGGCGGTCTTCACCGATGCACCCGGACGGCTGGCGCGGGAACTGGGGCCGCTCGCCCGATCGGGCGCCTAATGATCCACCTGATGATCCGCCGGGGGACCGGTCGACACGCTGACGCTTCCGTTCGCAACTGCGGCAAATCGTGAACGTTTTTTGCGCGGGGGGATGAATCCGCTCGTAGGGCGCGCCAATTCCTCATATATAGAACCGCACTGGCGATCCCGCCGGAACCCACGCGGATTCCGGTGGAGCCTTTCGTCGTCTGGTAGTCCGCCGCTTTGGTCCGGCGTCCCACGGGATGCCACGTTCGGTCTTTGGAGGGTTCGTTGAAGGCGTTGAAGCCGTTGCCGATGTCCGGCCGGGAGGTTCTGCCGCTCGTCGAGGGTGGCAAGGGTATTGCCGTGTCCAACGGCGAAAGCTCCGGCGCCTGGGCGGCTGCCGGCGGGATTGGCACCTTCTCGGGTGTCAACGCCGACAGCTATGATGAGAACGGCAACCTTCTGCCGCAGATCTACAAGGGCAAGACCCGGCGCGAGCGCCATAACGAGCTGATCGCCTTCGGCATCGAGGGCGGCATCGCCCAGGCGCGCATCGCGCACGAGACGTCGAACGGCAATGGCCGTATCCACATGAACGTCCTGTGGGAGATGGGCGGCGCCGAGCACATCCTGCACGGCGTGCTGGAAGGTGCCCAGGGTCTGATCCATGGCGTCACCTGCGGCGCTGGCATGCCCTACAAGGTGGCCGAGATCGCCGTGCGCTACGGCGTCCATTACTATCCGATCGTCTCGTCTGCCCGCGCCTTCCGCGCGCTGTGGCTGCGCGCCTACCACAAGTTCCGCGACCATCTGGGCGGCGTGGTGTACGAGGATCCGTGGCTGGCCGGCGGTCACAACGGCCTGTCCAACTCCGAGGACCCGCAGAAGCCAGAGGATCCGTTCCCCCGCGTCCTGGCCCTGCGCCAGATGATGAACAGCTTCGGCCTGAACGACACCCCCATCGTGATGGCGGGCGGCGTCTGGTGGCTGTCGGAGTGGGAGGACTGGATCGACAACCCGGACCTGGGTCCGATCGCCTTCCAGTTCGGCACCCGTCCGCTGCTGACCCAGGAGAGCCCGATCTCCATGGCGTGGAAGCGCAAGCTGGTCGCGCTGCAGCCGGGCGACGTCTTCCTGAACCGCTTCTCCCCCACCGGCTTCTATTCGTCGGCGGTGAAGAACCCGTTCCTGCTGGATTTGATGGGGCGGTCCGAACGCCAGGTCGCCTATCTGTCCAAGCCGGTGGGCGAGCATTCGGCCGAATTCCCGGTCGGTCCGCGCGGCCGTCCGGTCTATGTCACCGAAAGCGACAAGCAGCGCGCCGAAGGCTGGCTGTCCCAGGGCTTCACCACCGCGCTGAAGACCCCGGACAGCACGCTGGTCTTCGTCACGCCCCAGCAGTCCGAGAAGATCCTGCACGATCAGGTCGACTGCATGGGCTGCCTGTCCGCCTGCGGCTTCTCCAACTGGGCGCAGAACGAGGAGGGGACGACGGGCAAGCGCGCCGATCCGCGCTCCTTCTGCATCCAGAAGACGCTCCAGGCGGTCAGCCATACCGACGACTGCGAAAACCAGCTGATGTTCGCCGGGCACAATGCCTATCGCTTCGCCAGCGATCCCTATTACAACGACGGCTTCATCCCCACGGTGAAGCAGCTGGTCGAACGGATCGCCACCGGTTACTGACCGGGCGCATCATTGGACGGGCATGGCCGCCGGCGGGAGACTGCCGGCGGCCTTTGCATTCTTGCAACGTGCTTGTGCCGCCCGGTTGACCTCGGTGCGACAATGGCTTGCGCGGCCTTTCCGAATGGTTTTACAGTTGAACGGATTGCGGCCATCTGCCGCGGTTCAGTCCTGGACCTTATCTTCGATCCCGATGTCGACAGTACGGGGGCCACGCCCATGATGACCGCCGAACGCCCCTTCAAGCGAGTCCTTGACCGGCTGAACGGTGCCGGTCTGCGCCCGACCCGCCAGCGCCTTGGTCTTGCCCGGCTGCTGTTCGAAGGTTGCGACCGGCACGTCACCGCGGAACAGCTGCATGGCGAGGCTCTGTCCGCCGACCTGCCGGTTTCACTGGCGACGGTCTACAACACGCTGAACCAGTTCACCGCCGCCGGCCTGCTGCGCGAGGTGGTGGTGGAGGCGGG
>NZ_CAMLJP010000016.1 GCF_946480385.1 uncultured Azospirillum sp. | reverse complement strand
GGGGCGGCCTGCGGCGGCTTCCATATCGATTTTCGGACTATCGCCGACGACCTAGCCTGCTGACTTTCCGCAACGTCGGCGGGCCTTGCGCGTTCTCCCCCGAAGGCCGTCCGTCAGGGCGGCGCCAAGTGCGGGAGTTTGGAAAGATGGCGATACCCAGCAGGCCCACCGCTCACCATGCCGCCAAGCCGGGCGGCGGGGCGGCGCAGGACGAGCCGCCGGCGCGGGCGGGGCGCGGGGAACTGGCCGTCTTCACCTGGAAGGTGCTGATCGTCGCCGGGGTGGCGGCGCTGGGGATCTTCCTGTGGAAGGTGTCGGGCACGCTTCTGCTGATCTTCACCGGCGTGCTGTTCGCCATCCTGCTGCAGCGGTTGACCGGCTATGTGCGGCGATGGACGGGGCTGGGCCACGGCTGGGCGTTGGCCATCGTGCTGCTGGTGCTGGTGCTTCTGGTCGGCGGCGGCGCTTGGCTGATGGGCACCTCGATGGCGGCGCAGTTCGACCAGCTGCGTGATCAGGTCGTCAAAGCCATGGGCATGCTGCCGGACGGCTGGCGCGAGCGCATCGTGGAGCAGGGCAAGGAATGGCCCTGGATGAACCAGCTCGGCAGCTTCGCCTCCACCCTGATCTATATCGTCGGCGATGCGGTGGTGGTGATGTTCGCGGCGCTCTATCTGGCGGCGTCGCCTGGCGTCTATCAGCACGGCGTCGTCCTGCTGGTGCCGCCGCGCGGCCAGAAGCGCGCCTGTGAGGTGATGGAGGTGGTGGGCGACAGCCTGTGGAAGTGGCTGATCGGGCAGCTGGTGGCGATGGCCGTGGTCGGCATCCTGACCGTCGTCGGGCTGATGCTGCTGGGCATCCCGTCGGCGCCGGCCCTGGGGCTGGTGGCGGCGCTGCTGGAGTTCATTCCGCTGATCGGCCCGTTCCTGGCGGCGGCGCCGGCGCTGATGATCGCCTTCGCCCAATCGCCGCAGGATGCGCTGTGGGTGGCCGGGCTCTATCTGATCATCCAGCAGATCGAGGGCAACCTCGTCACGCCGCTGCTGCAGAAGCGGGTGGTCGACCTGCCGCCGGTGGTGACCATCGGCGCCATCGCCGCCGGCGGCGTGCTGTTCGGCATCCTCGGCATGTTCCTGGCGACGCCCTTGGCCGTGGTCGCGCTGGTGCTGGTCAATCTGCTCTACATCGAGGACAAGCTGGGGCAGCCCAGGCACTTCCCCAGCGACAAGTCAGAGGGCGAGCATTCCTGACCGGTCAGCCCTTCGCCGCTTCCTTCGCGGCTTTCTCCGTTCCTGTCCGCGGCGTATTGGCCGAACGCAGCGGCAGTTCCTTCAGGAATAGCGTCATGGCGAAGGAGACGACCGCCAGCGCCGCGGCCAGCAGGAACAGGGTGGCGAAGCCATGCTCCAGCGTCGCCACCACGCCGCCGCGGGCGGCGGGGGGCAGGGCGGCCAGGGCGGAGGCGCCATGGTCCAGTACGGCGCGGCCGGACAGGCCGGCGCCCTCCAGCCGGTCGGACACCACGGCGTTGAAGACGGCGCCGAACACCGCGACGCCGACCGACCCGCCGAGCGAGCGGAAGAAGCCGACCGACGCGGTGGCGGCGCCGAGGTCGCGCTGCTCCACCGCATTCTGCACGGCCACCGTCATCACCGGCATGACCAGCCCCAGACCCATGCCCAGCGGCACCAGGATCAGCGTCGACCACAGGCCGTCCGCGGCCAGCTCCGGCAGGGTGCCCAGCAGCGCGTACATCGCGCCCGACAGCGCCAGCCCGGCCAGCGGGAAGGCCTTGTAGCGCCCGGTCTTCGCAATCAGCCGGCCGCCGCCGACCGACCCGAAGGTCATGCCCAGCACAAGCGGCAGAAGCAGCAGCCCCGACACGGTGGCGCTGGCCCCCTGCACCAGCTGGAGGTGCAGCGGCAGATAGACGATGCCGGCGAACAGCACCATCGCCGACACCGCGACCACCGGGGTCGCCACCGCCACCACCGGGCGGCGGAACAGGTGCAGCGGCAGGATCGGCTCCTCGATCCGGCGCTCGTGCCACAGGAAGACCGCCAGCATGACGAGGCCAGCCGCCAGCAGGCCGAGCGCCGCCGGGCTGCCCCAGCCCATCGCCTCGCCGCGGGTGGCGAAAACCAGCAGGCAGGTGACCGCACCGGTCAGCAGAGCCGCCCCGGCCATATCGATGCGCGGCTTGGCCCGACCGGCGGGCAGGCGCGACAGGGTGCTGCGCGTCATGGCGAAGGCCGCGATGCCCAGCGGCAGGTTGATGAGAAAGATCCAGTGCCAGCCGATGGTCTCGGTGAAGATGCCGCCCAGCAGCGGCCCGGCGACGCTGGCCAGCGCGAAGACACCGCCGATCATGCCCTGGTAACGACCGCGTTCGCGCGGGGCGACCACATCGCCGATGATGGTGAAGGCCAGCGACATCAGCCCGCCGCCGCCCAGCCCCTGCAGCCCACGGAACAGGATCAGCTGGGTCATGCTCTGCGCCATCGCGCACAGCAGCGAGCCGGCCAGGAACAGCATGATCGCCGTCTGCAGCACCCGCTTGCGGCCATAGAGGTCCGACAGCTTGCCGTAGATCGGCGTCGTGGTGGTGGTGGTCAGCAGATAGGCGGTGACCACCCAGGGCAGCATCTCCAGCCCGCCGAACTGGCTGGCCATCGTCGGCAGCGCGGTGGCGACGATGGTCTGGTCCATCGCCGCCATCAGCATCGCCAGCGCCACCCCGCTGAACACCCGCAGGATTTCCTGGTGGGTGAAGACGGGATGCTCGGCGGCGGCTTGCGACGGGCTGGCTGCGGTCTCTGTCATGGTCGGTCGTCTCGGACGTTGAGGTCTTTGAGCGGTTTGCCGAAGCGGCCCCACCATAGACCCGGAACCGCTCCATGCAAGCCTTTGGGCAAGCCTTTGGCGCGCGTCACCGCTCCAGCGTCATCGCCGGCATGCGGGCCTGCACGCCGTCGGTCTGGGTGGCGGCGAGCAGGGGACGCAGATGGGCCAGCAGCGGGCGCAGCTCCGCCACGGCGGCCAGCGCGCCGACGAGCTCGCCCTTGCCGGACACCAGATCCAGCAACTGGTCCGTCATGGATTTCGGCGGCGGGTAGGGGGCCAGCGTCACCGAGGCATCAGGCGACAGTCCGGCGGCGGTGCGGGCCAGCGTCAGCGCCTGCTCCTGCCCGCCGAGATCGTCGACGAGGCCGAGTTCGCGGGCCTGGGCGCCGGTCCAGACGCGGCCCTTGGCGATGCCGCGCGCCTGTTCGGGCGTCATGTGCCGGGCCTCGGCCACCCGCTGTAGGAAATTGGCGTAGGTGTCGTCGGTGATGGCGTTCAGCCGTTCGGATTCGCTGTCGTCGAAGGGGCGCAGCGGCGACCACATGCCGGCGTTGCGCGCGCCCTGCACCCGGTCCCACTGGATGCCGAGCTTCTCGGACAGGCCGCCGATGGCGAATTTGCCGGCGACGACGCCGATCGACCCGGTGATGGTGGCGGGGGAGGCGACGATACGGTCGGCCGCGAGCGCGATCCAATAGCCGCCCGACGCAGCGGTGTCGCCCATGCTGGCGATCACCGGCTTGCCGCTCTGCCGCGCCCGGACCAGCGCCCGGCGGATCGCCTCGGACGCCGAGACGGCGCCGCCGCCGCTGTCGATGCGGAACAGGATGGCGCGCACGTCGGGATCGTCGGCCGCCTCCTCGATGGCGTCGACGATGGTCTCCGACCCGGCGGAGGTGCCGCCCAGCGCCGGCTTGCCGCTCTCGCCGCCGGTGATGGTGCCGACGGCGTGGATCAGGGCGATGGTCGGGCCCTTGTCGTTCGGGCTGCCGGCGACCGACAGGTAATCGGCCGGTTCCATCGCCTCCGCCCCGGCGCCGGCCCGTTTCAGCGCCTCGTCGCGCGCCTCGTCGGCGTAGCCGAGCCGGTCGACGAACTTCTGGTCCAGCGCCTCCTTGCTCAGCAGCGGCGCCTTGTCGATCGCGGCCCTGACCACGGCGGGGGCGAGGCGGCGGCTCTTGGCGATGCCGTCGACCAGTTGGTTGCCGAGATCGGTGACCAGCGCCTGCATCATCTCGCGGTTGGCCGGGGACATGGCGGACTTGGTGAAGGTCTCGGCGAAGCTCTTGTATTCCTCGCGCTGGGCGAACTCCGGCTGCACGCCCAGCTGGTCGAGCGCGTCGCGCGCGAAGGGCAGCTCCGCCGACAGGCCGGTGATGCCGAGCGTACCCATCGGCTGCAGCCAGACCTCGTCGAAGGCGCTGGCCAGCAGATAGGAGCGGTTGCCGGCCCCGGCCCCGCCATATTCCTCGGCGAAGGCGACGGCGAACCGGCCCGACGCGCGGAACCGCTCGATGGCGGTCCGCAGTTCCTGCGTCTGGGCGAAGCCGATGCTGTCGTCGCCGAAGCGGGCCAGCACGCCCTTCACCCGCGGGTCGCGCCGTCCGCCGTCCAGCGCGTCGAGCACCTCGCGCAGGGTGGTCTGGTGTTCGAACAGGCTGCCGATCTTGCCGCTGTCGCTCTCCGCCAGCGGCTTGGTCAGGTCGAGGTCCAGCACCACCGCATCGGGCAGGGTGGGTTCATGACGCACCACCAGCACCGCCACGGCCACCGCGCCGGCCACCAGAAGCAGTCCGATGAGCGCGAACAGACGGACGAAGAAACGGACGATGGCCATGATTCCTACCCTGTGTGGCTTCGACGGTGCCGATGCTTAACGATCCTGGCTGTGGTACTCGCGGTTCGGGATCATGTCCACCGCGGTCGCCAGACGGTTGGACATGTTGTAGAAGGCAGCCGTGTCGGCAATGTCGAAGATGTCTTCCGCGCTGAATCCGACGGCGCGCAGCGCCTCGCGGTCGGGCTCGCCGACCGACATCGGGTTCTCGGTCAGCTTCCAGGCGAAATCCAGCATGGCGCGCTGGCGCGGCTCCAGCGGGGCGACGCGGTAGTTGGCGACCAGCATCTCGCCCAGTTCCGGATCGCCGGACAGCTTGCGCACCGCCTGCCCATGGGCGACGAGGCAGTAATAGCAATGGTTGGCGGAGGAGACGACGACGGCGATCATCTCCCGCTCCAGCTTGCTGAGACCGCTCTCGCCCAGCATCAGCTCGTTGTAGAGCATGGCGAAGTTGCGCAGCTTCTTCGGCCGCAGGCTGTAGGCCTGGAGCACGTTGGGCACGAAGCCCAGCTTCTCGTTGCACTTGTCGAACAGGGCCAGCATGTCGGGATCGAGGTCCGGCTTCTCCAGCAGGGGCAGGGCCATGATGTGATCGGGTTGCGGCATCGGGCGGTTCCTCTCTTGTTTGTTTTCCGGGCCTTGACGGCGGGGGGAGGGTAAACTGCGGCGGGCCGGTTTGTCTCCCGTTCCGCTTGCCGCTCGCCAATCGGGCGCGGTTGTGCCAGAAGTGGAACGTGAATGCGGCAATATGGCCCGGTTGGCGAAGCAGAGGGCGATGACCCAGCCGAAGCTCGATCTTCTCTCGGTCCTGGTGGTGGAGGACAGCGGCTTCATCCGCTCGGTCCTGACCGCCACCCTGCGCGCCATCGGCATCGGCCGGGTGGAGGGGGTGGCGAGCGGCGCCGACGCCATCCGCTGGCTGGAGGAGCGCCGCGCGGCGCTGCCGCCGGGGACCGCCCCGGTCGACCTGATCCTGTCCGATCTGGTGATGCCCGAGGTCAACGGGCTGATGCTGCTGCGCTGGATCCGCTACAGCCCCAAGAGCCCGGACAAGTTCCTGCCGGTGCTGATGCTGTCGGGTGCCGCCGACCGCCAGTATGTTGAGCAGGCGCGGGACCTCGGCGCCACCGACTTCATCGCCAAGCCGTTCTCCGCCCAGACCATCGCCAGCCGGCTGTTGTTCGCCATCGCCCGGCCGCGCCGCTTCGTTCTGGCCAAGGGCTATTTCGGTCCCGACCGCCGCCGCGCCGACAAGCCGGTCGCCATGGACTGCCGGATGACCTCGCCGTCGGAGATCCTGGTGGTGCACAGCGCGTCGAAGGCGCGCGGCATCGACCGCTTCCCCGTCATCTATTTCGACCTGCCCAACCGGCTGGGCGCCAAGGTCGGCCTCGCCCCGCGCGATCCGGTGCCGACCCTGCCGCCGGAGGTGCTGGCCGCCGCGGAGGAGGAAATCCTGAACCGCGCCGGCGACTATGCCGTGTGGATCGGCGCGGAGGTGGAGGAGATGGGCCGCCGCGTCGACCGCCTGCCGCGCGAGCCGGAGTCGGTGCCCGGCCTGCTGGCCCAGGTCAACCGCTCCGCCCACGAGATGCGCGGGCAGGGTGGCATTTTCGGCTATCCCCTGATCACCCACATCGCCAAGTCGCTCTACGAGGCCACCCGCAGTGGCCTGACCACGGTCACCGCCAACGAACATCTGCTGTTCAAGGCCCATGTCGACGCGATCAAGGCGGTGATGACCGGCCGCGTCAGTGGCGACGGCGGGGCGACCGGGCAGCAGTTGCTGGCGTCGCTGGAGGTGGCGAAGCGGAAATACGCAAAGGCGACCGGGGTTGGGTGAGGGAGGCCAATTCCGTTCGGAATATTGGCTGGACCAGACCCCCATCCTCCCTATGCCGCCCGGATCTTCCCGATGAAGTCGGCCACGTCGCCACGCAGACCGTCGGCGTTCTGCTTCAGCGCATCGGCCATCCAGAGCACCTCCTTCGCCATGGCACCCGCGCGGCTGGCCTGGGTGCCGACCAGGGTGGCGTTGTGAGAGACCTGGCCGGTTCCGTCGGCGGCCTGCCGGACATTGCGGCCGATCTCCGCAGTGGCGGCGTTCTGCTCCTCCACGGCGGCGGCGACGGCGGAGATGTTCTCCTCGATCCGGGTTACGATGGTGCCGATGCCGCCGATCGCGGTGACGGTCTGGCCCGTGGCCGACTGGATTTCAGCCACCTTGGCGGTGATGTCCTCCGTCGCCTTGGCCGTCTGGCTGGCGAGCTGCTTCACCTCCTGCGCCACCACGGCGAAGCCCTTGCCGGCCTCGCCCGCGCGGGCGGCCTCGATGGTGGCGTTGAGCGCCAGCAGGTTGGTCTGGCTGGCGATGTCGGTGATCATCCGCACGATCTCGCCCACCTGCTGGGCGGCGCCGCTGAGGTCGGAAATGACGTTGGCGGTGTGCTTGACATCGGTGACCGCCCGCTCCGCCATCTCGGTCGAGCCCGTCATCTGGCGGCCGATCTCGGCGATGGACGCGGACAACTCCTCCGTCGCGGCGGCGACGGCCTGGACGTTGTCGGAGGCGCCTTCCGACGCGCGGGCAACCGACAGCGCATGGCTTTCGGTCTCGCTCGCGATCTGGCTCATCTGTTCGGCATTGCCGCGCAGGCCGTCGGCTGCACTCGCCAGCTTCTCCGCGACCTGTTCGATGTGACGGTCGAACTCCACCACCAGCCGTTCCAGGCGCTCGGCCTCGCGCAGGCGGTCCTCCTGGTGCCGTTGCTGTTCGGCGGCGATCCGGTCCGCCTCGGCTAGGCTGAGGCGGAACTGGTCCAGGCTGCGGGCCATGGCGCCCAGTTCGTCGGCACGCTCGGCACCATGGATGGACAGGTTGCGTTCGCCGGCCTCCAGGCGCCTCATGTCGCCGTTCAGCCGGGCGATGGGCCGGGTGATGTTGCGGGCGACCAGATAGGCGATGACCGTCATCACCACCAGAAGGGTGGCAAGGCCGGCGGCCACGCCGGTCAGCCGCATCATCGACTCTTGCGCGTCGCGGTTGGCGAGTGCGATCAGGTCGTCGGCCACATGGGTCTCGACGGTGCGCAGCATGTCGATGGTGATGGTGATGGCGTCGAACCACTTGCCGGCATCGACCCCCTGATTGTCGGCGCCATAGGCCGAAGCAACGCCGATGCGCCGCATCCGCTCCACCTCGGCGATGGCCGGACCCGAGACGGTCCGGTCGTAAAAGCTCGCTTCTTCCGCGGTCAGCTTCGCCTTCAGGCCGGTCATCAGCGCCTTGTACTCGCCGGACAGCTCGACGAAGCGTTCATGCGCATCGGCGGGGAAACGGTCCTTGCGGAAGGCGGCGCCGCCGACGGCGCGCTGCTGGCCCAGCCGTTCCTTCGCCTCCGACAGGGAGACCATGGCGTCGGCGGCGCGCAGTTGGTCGGCGTCGTCGGACATCATGCGGGCCTGCCCGGCGGCGTCCAGCAGCTTGCGGATCATGCCGGTGTAGCCTTTCACCACCTCCATCGACGATTGCGACAGTCCGTCGACGCCGGTACGCAGGCCGGACAGCTGCGACAGTGCGTCGCGGGCGCCGGTCATCGCCTGTGCCACCTGTGTATCGCGGAAGCGGGCGTCGGCGAACTGCCGGGTCAGTTCCGCCAGCTTGCCGTCCGACGCGGTGCGCACGCCGTCCAGGCGCCGGCGGTCCTCGTCCCGCTTGCCGCTGAGGAAGATGGAGGAGGAGCCGCGTTCCTTCTGCAGTTCGTGCACAAGGCTGGTCATGCCGACCGACAAGCGGGTGACGGAGGCGAGATCGGCCGCCCGGCGGCTGGCGTCGACCTGTTCCCACACCAGCAGTGACGACAGAACGACCACGCCCGCCATCGGGACCGACAGGGCAAGCGCCATCTTCCGCGTGAAGCGCATGTTCCCGAGCAGACCGTCGGCGGCCTTCAGCAGCGATACCATCTCAACTCTCCAGCAAACGGAACCTTTGGAGCCCGGTGGGGGCGTCAGATTCCGAACTGTATGAAAGCTAATGAGTTAAGACACAGTTAGGTTTAACCGCGACGTTGGTAGGGATATTGTTAAGTCACTCTATTACTTGAGTTCCCAAGCTCATTGAGGTCAAAGCGCCGGGTTGAAAAGCTCGGAAACGAAATTTGCCTCGCTTCCGTCGCGTCGGGGCGGTAGAACGTCAGTCCCGGTCCGCAGGTCTCTTGGGTTCGTGGCGTGACCGGAGCGGTCTTCCGGAGCGTCCATGTCCAACACCGAATTCCATCGCATCAAGCGCCTGCCGCCCTACGTCTTCGCCGAAGTGAACGCGATGAAGGCGCGAGCTAGGGCCAACGGCGCCGACATCATCGACCTCGGCATGGGCAACCCCGACCAGGCGACCCCGCAGCACATCGTCGACAAGCTGGTCGAGGCCGTGCGCGATCCGAAGACGCACCGCTACTCGAACTCCCGCGGTATCCCCGGCCTGCGCAAGGCCCATGCCGCCTATTACAAGCGCCGCTTCAACGTCGACGTCGATCCGGAGACGGAGTGCATCGTTACCATCGGCTCGAAGGAAGGTCTGGCGAACCTCGCCCAGGCGATCACCAGCCCGGGCGACATCATTCTGGTGCCGAACCCGTCCTACCCGATCCACCCGTTCGGCTTCATCCTGGCCGGCGCCTCGGTGCGCCACCTGCCGGTGGGCATGGAGAACGGGGCGTCGACCGACATCGACAGCTTCATGATCATGCTGGAGCGCGCCGTGCGCCACAGCGTGCCGAAGCCGCTGGCGCTGGTGCTGAACTACCCGTCGAACCCGACGGCCGAGGTGGTCGGGCTGGACTTCTACCGTCCGATCGTCGAGTTCTGCCGCAAGCACGGCATCTACATCCTGTCCGATCTGGCCTATGCCGAGATCTTCTTCGACAACGACCCGCCGCCGTCGATCCTCGAGATCCCTGAAGCGCGCGAGATCGCCGTCGAGTTCACATCGATGTCGAAGACCTATTCGATGGCCGGCTGGCGCATCGGCTTCGCCACCGGCAACAAGACGCTGATCACCGCGCTGGCCCGCATCAAGTCGTACCTCGACTACGGCGCCTTCACGCCGATCCAGGTTGCCGCCGCCGCCGCGCTGAACGGTCCGCAGGACTGCGTGCAGCAGGTGCGCGACATGTACAAGCAGCGCCGCGACGTGATGATCGAGGGTCTGGCCGCCGCCGGCTGGGAGGTTCCCAGCCCGAAGGCGTCGATGTTCGCCTGGGCGCCGATCCCGCCGCAGTTCGCCCATCTCGGCTCGCTGGAATTCTCCAAGCTGCTGCTGCAGCAGGCGGAGGTCGCGGTGGCGCCCGGCATCGGCTTCGGCGAGTACGGCGACGGCCATGTCCGTCTGGCGATGGTGGAGAACGTCCACCGCATCCGCCAGGCGACCCGCAACATCAAGGAGTTCTTCCGCTCCAACGCCGGCGGTGTTGCGGCGAGCAAGGACCCGGTGGCCCGCGCCGCCCTTCTGGAATCCGAGAAAGCGAAAGCCTGATGCCGAACGCCCAGCAAGCCCCCCTGAAAATCGCCGTCGCCGGCCTTGGTACGGTCGGTGCCGGCGTCCTGAAGCTGCTGGAAACGCAAGGTTCGCTGATCGAACAGCGCTGCGGCCGCCGGATCGAGGTGGTCGCGGTCAGCGCGCGCTCCAAGGGCAAGGACCGCGGCGTCGACCTGTCGCGCGTCCAGTGGTTCGACGATCCCGTCACGATGGCGGCACAGGCCGGCGCCGATCTGGTGGTGGAGCTGATCGGCGGGTCGGAAGGCCCGGCGCGCGACACCGTCGCCACGGCGCTGGAGACCGGCAAGCATGTGGTCACCGCCAACAAGGCGCTGCTCGCCGTCCATGGCACCGAGATCGCGCAAAAGGCCGAATCGCGCGGCCTGACCGTCGCCTTCGAGGCGGCGGTGGCCGGCGGCATCCCGATCATCAAGGGGCTGCGCGAGGGTCTGGCCGCCAACTCCGTGTCGGAAATCCACGGCATCCTCAACGGCACCTGCAACTACATCCTGACGGAGATGCGGACCACCGGCCGCGACTTCGCCGATGTGCTGGCCGATGCCCAGGCGCTGGGCTATGCCGAGGCCGATCCCAGCTTCGACATCGACGGCGTCGATGCCGCCCACAAGCTGGCGATCCTCGCCTCCGTCGCCTTCGGCACGCCGGTCGATTTCCCGGCCGTCTACATCGAGGGCATCCGGCAGGTCTCGGCGGTCGATTTCGACTATGCCGACCAGCTGGGCTTCCGCATCAAGCTGCTGGGCATCGCCCGGCGCACCGACAAGGGCGTCGAGCAGCGCGTGCATCCCTGCATGGTGCCGAAGAACGCGCCCATCGCGTCGGTGGACGGCGTGTTCAACGCCGTGGTGGCCCAGGCCGATTTCGCCGACCGGGTGCTGTTCGTCGGCCGTGGCGCCGGTGCCGGCCCGACCGCGTCGGCGGTGGTCGCCGATCTGATCGACATCGCCCGCGGTCGGTCTACCCCCACCTTCGGCGTTCCGGCCGATCGGCTGGGCGCGGCAACCCCGTCGCCGATGGAATCGCGCCGCGGGTCGTACTACGTCCGCCTGATGGTCGTGGACCGCCCCGGTGTGATAGCGGATATCGCAGCGGCGATGCGCGACCAGAACGTCTCCATGGAGCAGTTCCTGCAGCGCGGCCGCTCGCCGGACGAAGGCGTTCCGGTGGTCCTGACCACCCATGACACCGACGAGGCGGCCATGCAGCGCGCGCTTGCGACCATCGCGGCCAGCGACAACGTGCTGGAGCCGCCGCGGATGATCCGCATCGAACAGTTCTGAGCCCTTTCCCGAACAGGACAGTCCTGACCTGCCCCGTTTCCCACAATAACCAATACAGCCTGATACGACCGAAGAGTCGGGGGGAGCACACGATGTCTACGCCGTCTACGCATGTCGATCTGTCCCATATGGACCGCAACCTCGCGCTGGAGGCCGTCCGCGTGACCGAGGCCGCCGCCCTGTCGGCCTCTCTGCTGATGGGCCGTGGCGACGAGAAGCTGGCCGACCAGGCCGCTGTCGATGCCATGCGCCAGGCGCTCAACACGCTCTACATCGACGGCACCGTCGTGATCGGCGAGGGTGAGCGCGACGAAGCCCCGATGCTCTACATCGGCGAGAAGGTCGGTGCCGGCATCGGCTCCGGCCCGAAGGTCGACATCGCGCTCGACCCGCTGGAAGGCACCACCATCTGCGCCACCGGCGGCCCGAACTCGCTGGCCGTGATCGCCATGGCGGAGGAGGGCGGCTTCCTGAACGCCCCCGACGTCTACATGGACAAGATCGCCGTCGGCGCCGGCCTGCCGGACAACATCGTCGACCTGGACGAGACGCCGGCCAACAACCTGAAGGCTCTGGCCGCCGCCAAGGGCACCGAGGTGCAGGAACTGCTGGTCTGCATCCTGAACCGTCCGCGCCACGCCGAGCTGATCGCCCGCGTCCGTGAAGCCGGCGCCCGCATCATGCTGATCAACGACGGCGACGTCTCGGGCGTCATCGCCACCAGCCAGGCCGGCACCGGCGTCGACATGTATGTCGGCTCCGGCGGCGCGCCGGAAGGCGTGCTGGCTGCCGCCGCCCTGCGCTGCATCGGCGGTCAGTTCCAGGGCCGTCTGCTGTTCCGCAACGACGACGAGAAGGCCCGCGCCGCCAAGTGGGGCGTCACCGACCTCGACAAGAAGTACACCCTGCACGAGCTGGCGCGCGGCAACGTCATGTTCGCCGCCACCGGCGTCACCGACGGCGCCATGCTGAAGGGCGTTCGCCGCTTCCCCGGCGGCGCCTACACCCACTCGGTCATCATGCGCTCCAAGTCGGGCACGGTTCGCTACATCGAGGCGCACCACAACCTGTCGCGCAAGCCGAGCGTGAAGTAAGCGGATCGGCGCTTAAGCCGTTGTTCTGAAAGACGCGCGGGGGAGACTCCCCGCGCGTTTTTTTATGCCCACGTTGATTTGCCTACGAATGTTCTATCGAATTCGTGCAGGTCTGCCGACGCCGGGCCGCAGAGGGGCGGCCATTGATTTCGCGGGTGCAAAAGGCAAAATTGGCTCATGTAATCAGCACCAAGCGCAGGAGATCAACATGGCCTACTCTTCGATGCAGTCTTCGTCCGGTGAATTGTTTGCGGCCGGAACAAAAGAAAACACCCTCTTTCAACGGGTCGTTCATTGGGTCCGCGAACGGATTGAACTTCACCGCGCGGAAGATGAGCTGAACCATATGTCCGATGCCGAACTGTCCGACATCGGACTGACCCGCGGCGAGATCCACATGGCGGTCCGCCGGGGGTTCTGAGGGCCGGCCTCTCGAAAGGTTTGCCCACGACGTTTGGCGCAGGACCGCTTATCGAGTCCCGAATGCGGAAAGCCCCGGAAAAATGCCGGGGCTTTCGCATATGAACCACCATTAACCTTTTCTTCATGGACCCTGCCCATGCGGCACATATGCCTGGGAGGGGTTGCGCGCTGCAGCATGGTTATGGTTAATGCAGTTTAACATTATCCCCGGTTCTGTTCGAAAATGGAAACGGGGCGCCTTCGGGAACCCCATCATCCTCCGTGAGAGCCGTGGTCGAAGCATGAGTCTCATTCATCGTCTTCAGTCGCTGGAAGCGGAGCGCGATGCCGCGCGGGAGGAAGCCGAGCGCGCAAATCTCGCGAAATCGAAGTTCCTCGCCGCCGCCAGCCACGATCTCCGCCAGCCGCTCCAGGCCCTGTTCTTCCTGTCCGCCGCACTCGCCCGCCATGTCGGCGACCACAACGGGCGCGATCTGCTGTCCCGGCTCGACCAGGGGCTGGACACCATGAAGGGCCTGCTCGACGGGCTGCTGGAGGTGTCGCGGCTGGAAGCGGGCGTGGTGACGCCGGTGCTGGACACCTTCGAGATCAGCGAAATCACCGATGCGCTCGACGCCGCCTATGGCGAGCAGGCGACCGCCAAGGGGCTGGTCTGGCGGGTGGAGAGCTGCGAGGCGGTGCTGCGCAGCGACCGTGGCCTGCTGATGCAACTGCTACGCAATCTGGTCGACAACGCCCTGCGCTATACCGAGGCCGGCGCGATCCGCATCCGCTGCCGCATCGACGCCGCGCCGGGCGGCGACCGGCTGGCGATCGAGGTGCAGGACACCGGCATCGGCATCCCGCCCGAACATCTCGACCGCATCTTCGACGAGTTCCATCAGGTCAGCAATCCGGAGCGCGACCGGCTGCGCGGGCTGGGGCTGGGGCTCGCCATCGTGCGGCGGCTGTCGCAATTGCTCGACCATCCCGTCGAGGTCCGGTCGGTCCATGGGCAGGGATCAGCCTTCCGCGTCCTGGTGCCGCTGGCCCCGGCCCGCTTCCTGGTCGGGCGGCCGGGTGGTCCGGAACGGCCGCCGGGCATCGACCGGCCGCGGCTGGCGGTGTTGGTCGACGATGATGCGGTGGTGCTGCTGGGCTTGCAGACGGTGCTGACCGAATGGGGTTTCCGCGTCGTCGTCGCCGACAGCGCCGACCGGGCGATGGACCGGCTGGAGTCGCTCGGCCGGGTGCCCGACATCGTCATCGCCGATTACCGCCTGCGCGAAGGCCGCGTCGGCACCGAGGTGATCCGCCGTGTGCGCGCACGTTATGGCGCAGAGGTTCCCGCGCTGATCCTGACCGGCGAGACCGGCGCCGACACCCTGGCCGATGCCTCCGCCCACGGCGTCGCCGTCCTGCACAAGCCGGTGACCCCGCGCCAGCTCCAGGCCGAGGTCGACCGCCAACTGCGGATCAAGCGCGGCAGCGGCTTGGCCGAAGCGGCGCAGTAAACCGCATCGCCGGCCGACCGGCGCCTTTCCTTCTTAGATCAGCGCGCCTTGCCGCGCGTCGTCCTGCGCCTCGCCGACCGGGGCGGCGTCGCTGTGTCCATGCCCGCCGAGCGCAGTGCGGCCGGTCTCTGTCAGGCGGCAGACCAGCCAGTCGGGCTTCAGTGGGTTGTCGAACCAGCGCTCCGCCCAGCCGGCCTTCAGGCAGGCCTCCACCGTCGCCTTCTTCACCCGCTGGCCGCGCTCGTCGAACAGCGGCAGCTTGCCGCCCGGCTGGTCCAGACCGCGGCGCAGCCATGCCCCCTGAACGTCGGACGGGGCGCTGCGGGACGAGGAACGGCGGGACTTTGCCATGGGACGGGCTGCTCTTGCGGATACGGGATCGGACAGGGGATTGCCGGCCCCCATGGGGGCTGTGGCAAAGTGCGGGCATCCTACGCGAAAGCGCGGCACTGGTGCATCGAAAAGGAGGGGGCTTTCCCCATGCCGGAAACCCGCCCGGAAACCCATGACGACGGTCTGGTCTTCGCCTACATCACCGCCGGTTCGAAGGAGGAGGCCCTGCGCATCGGCCGCAGCCTGGTGGAGGAGCGGCTGGCCGCCTGCGCCAATGTGCTGGACGGCATGACCTCCGTCTATCGCTGGAACGGCACGGTGGAGCAGGCCGACGAGGCGGTGCTGATCGCCAAGACGCGCTCCTCCCTGTTCGACCGGCTGACCGCCCGCGTGCGCGACCTGCACAGCTACGACACCCCCTGCGTCGTCGAGCTGGCGCTGGGGCGGGGCAATCCCGACTATCTGGACTGGCTGCGGGCGGAGACGGCGTAAACGGCCGAATTGCCGCCATGCCCAAACACAGCCTTGACGTCGATCAAAGTCGCGGGCTGCAGTTGGCGATAGGAAGGGCGGAGTCTGACCGCAATTCTGCCGGTGCCCGGCCGGCTCACCTTATCAAGGACACCGAGACCATGGACGATTGCTCCGCACACGGCCCCATTCCCCTGTCGCTGGACGAGGCGGTCGCGCGCGTCGCGCAGGGCTATGGCGCCGTGACCGGGACGGAGGAGGTGCCGCTGCGCCAGGCGCTCGGCCGCGTGCTGGCGGAGGAGGTGGTGGCCCCGGTCAATGTGCCGCCGGCCGACGTCTCCGCCATGGACGGCTGGGCCTTCGCCGCCGAGGCGGGGGAGGGATTCCGGCGGCTGGACATCGTCGGACGCGTGCCGGCCGGCTCCCGGTTCGAGGGGACCGTCGCGGCGGGGCAGGCGGTGCGCATCTTCACCGGCGCTCCGGTCCCCGCCGGGGTCGACAGGGTGGCGATGCAGGAGGATTGCCGGACCGACGGCGACACCGTGCTGGTCCCGGCCTCGCTGAAGCGTGGCTCCAACGTCCGTCTGGCCGGGGAGGACATGAGTGCCGGCGCGGTGGTGCTGCATCCCGGCCAGCGCCTGCGCGCGCAGGAGGTCGGGCTCGCCGCCGCAGTTGGCCGCTCCAGCCTGACCGTGCGCAAGCGGCTGACCGTGGTGCTGTTTTCCACCGGCGACGAGCTGCGGGAGCCGGGGACGCCCAAGCCCGACCACGCCATCTATGACGCCAACCGCTACACGCTGGCCGCCCAGCTCGACGCGCTGGGGGTGGAGGTGCGCGACCTCGGCATCCTGCCCGACCGGCCCGACGCCACCCGCGCCGCCCTGGCCGAGGCGGCAGGCAGTGGCGACCTGATCGTCACCAGCGGCGGCGTTTCGGTCGGCGAGGAGGACCATGTCAAGGCGGCGGTGAACGCGCTGGGCTCCATCGATCTGTGGACGCTGGCGATCAAGCCGGGCAAGCCGCTGGCGCTCGGCCGGGTCGGCGATACGCCCTTCCTGGGGCTGCCCGGCAATCCGGTGTCGGCGATGGTGACCTTCCTGCTGGTCGGCCGTCCGCTGGTGCTGCGCCTGTCGGGGGCCAGCAGCATCGCCACGCCGCGCAGTCTGGTGGTCGCCGATTTCACCTTCACCAAGAAGCCCGGCCGCCGCGAGTTCCTGCGCGCCCGGCTGGAGCGCGGCGCGGACGGCCGTCCGGTCGCGGTGAAGTTCCCCAGCAACAGTTCCGGCGTGCTGACCTCGATGGTGGAGGCCGACGGTCTGGTCGACATGCCGGCGGAGGCCACCGCGGTCCATCCCGGCGATCTGGTCGATTTCCTGCCCTTCACCGGTCTGTTCGCGTGACTCTGGAACAGCTGCGCATCTTCGCGACGGTGGCGGAGATGCTGCATTTCACCCGCGCCGCCGAGGTTCTGCACCTGTCGCAGCCGGCGGTCAGCGCCGCCATCGCCGCGCTGGAGGCGGAACATGGCCTGCGCCTGTTCGACCGCATCGGCCGGCGGGTGGAACTGACCGCCGCCGGTCAGCTGCTCCACGGTCAGGCCCGCGCCATTCTGGCGAAGGTGGAAGAGGCCGGGACCATGCTGGCCGAGCTGTCGGGCCTGTCGCGCGGCGCGCTGCGGCTGGCGGCGAGCCAGACGGTGGGCAACCACTGGCTGCCGCCGCGGCTGTTGCGCTTCGCCGCCGCCTATCCCGGCATCCGCGTCGACCTGTCGGTCGGCAACACCGAGCAGGTGGCCGAGGCGGTGCGCGACGGCCGGGCCGAGTTGGGAATCGCCGAAGGCGTGGTGAGCGATTCGGCCCTGGTCAGCGAACCGGTCGAAGGCGACCGGCTGCGTCTGGTGGTGGGCGGCTCCCATCCCTGGGCCGGGCTTGGCCGGGTGGGGCGGGACGAGCTGGCGGCTGGGCGCTGGATCCTGCGCGAACCCGGCTCCGGCACCCGCGCGCTGTTCGAGGCGGCGGTGCGCGGGGTGGGGCTGGATCCGGGCGGGCTGGACGTCGCAATGACCCTGCCCGGCGGCTGCATCATCCGGGCGGCCCTGCTGGCCGGGGTGGGGGCGAGCGTGCTGTCGGACCTGATCCTGGCCGACGATCTGGCCACCGGCCGCATCGTCGCGCTGGAGGGGCTGGACCTGCCGTCCCGCCCCTTCCATCTGCTGCGCCACCGTGACCGCCACCGCAGTCTGGCGGAGCGAGCCTTCGTGCGCAGCGCGCTGGAAGCCGAACAACCGCCGGCTTCCCCCTGACGCGGCTTGCGGTCAGGCGGTGCGGAGCGTGCGGACGCCGTAGGTTGCCGCCTCGACGATGGCGAAGACCAGCATCGAAATCCCGACCATCGGGAAGAACAGGCCGCCGGCGACCGCGATGACGAACAGCCCCTTCGGCACGCCGGCCCCCTCGGTAAGACGCGGCGCGCCCAGGCTGCCGGCGGGCCGGCGCTTCCACCACATCACCAGCCCCGACACCACCAGCCCGACCATCGCTACCAGTGAGGCAAGCAGCACCAGCTGATTGGCCAGCCCGAAGGCTTGGCCCATATGGATGCTGACCCCCCATTCCGCCAGCCGGCCGAACAGGCCCAGGTCCTTCAGCTGCATGTCGAACAGCACCTTGCCGGAATATTGGTCGAGATGGACGACCCGCTCCTTGGTGATGTCGTCGGGATAGACCGACGCGGTGAAGACGCCGTCCGGTTGGCCCGGAATGACGAGGGCATAGCCCGGTGCAACTCCCAGCCCTTCGACCGTTCTCACCACGTCGTCCAGCTTGGCCGGCACCCCGCTTGCGGTGGTGGAGAGCGGGGTCGGCTGGTTCTCTATGATCCAGGGGGCGCGGTCGATGCTGTCCTTCAACGGCACTGTGGAGACCGGATACTTATCCCAGTAGCCGTCGGGCATGCCCAGGCCGACCGCATAGGCGAAGCCGTAGAACTGCTTGCCCCAATAGCCGGACCAGGGCAGGCCGGTCATCGCCAGGAAGACGATGAAGACGCTGACGAAGATGCCGGTCACGGCATGTAGGTCGCGCCAGAACAGGCGCTTCCCCGACTTGCCGCGCACGGTGACGACTCCGCCCTTCTGGCCGCGCGGCCACCACAGATAAATGCCGGAGGCTACCATCAGCACCATCCAGCCGGCGACCGCCTCGACGATGCGTTCGGCGAACCAGCCCGCATATTTCAGGCTGTGCAACTTGCGGATCACGTACATCAACGGCGATCCGGCGGCACCCGCGTCCCACAGGCTGCCCAGCACCCGGCCGCTGTAGGGATCGACATAGACGGTGTCCTTGAGGCCATCGGCGCCGGCGATCTGCACCCCGGCGGCGCGGTCGGCCGCTTCGGGCGGGCTGTAGCCCTTGAGTGTGCCGGGATGTGCCTCCAGCGCCTTCGCCACCAGGACGGAGGGCGCCAGCCGTTCGGTGCTCTGCGGCGCAACAATGCGCAGGTCGCGGTGCAGGCCGTCGTTGATCTCGTCCTTGAACAGATAGATGCCGCCGGTCACGGCGAGCAGGATGACGATGGGCGCGCAGATCAGCCCGGCGAAGAAATGCCAGCGCCAAAGCGCACGGTAAAGGGCAGAGCCGATGGCTCCGCCTTGCAGAGTTCCAGTCATGAAGTATCCAGTCGGTCGTCGCGATACGGATCGCCCGGTCAAGCGGGCGGCTCAGTGCGTCGGGTGACGACCGGATGGCGGGGCCTGGGACTGGAAGGGCTTCCGCTCCTTCGGCCGGTGGACCTCGTCGGGCTTCGCCGACTCCGGCAGTTGCAGGATGCCAGCCGGAATGAGCGGCATCTGCAGGGCCGGCAGCAGCGCGATATACTGGCCGAGCCAGCTGCAGGGCAGATGCAGCGGGGAAAGCTGCTGCTTGTCGGTATCGCCGCCGGGGGCAAGCGGAATGCCGTCCTGATCGACCGGCAGATAGACGATCTCGCTGCCGGTGCAGATCGCGACATAGCCGTCGCGGTCGGCGGCACCGGCAGAGGGGGCGACAACGCGCAGGAAAAGGCTGAGCGCCAGCGCGAGCGCAAGCGCCAGACCCCACCGTTCCTGCACTGTGCGGCAATAAGCCAGCATCCGATTGCGACCGCCTCGCAAGCCTTAGAAACGGATCGTTACCCGATCCGCGAGGGGCGAACAAGTACGACGGGATCTCTCTACAGCCGAACGGTGCATCGGCGGTTCGCCATATCGCCATGTCCCGGTTATCGGCGCTATAACCGGAGGCATTCCCGCTTCCGC
This sequence comes from uncultured Azospirillum sp., assembly GCF_946480385.1. The sequence goes on along the minus strand of NZ_CAMLJP010000016.1, from coordinate 49,006 downwards.
TTGTAAGGCGACATGATGGCACGGCTGCTGACGCTGCTTTGGGTTCTGGTGGTGATGGTTTTTGCGGCCGGATCGGTCCGCGCCGATTACACGCCGCCGGGGGCGCTGTCGGACGCCACCGCCTATGCCAACGGGCTGCTGCTGAAATCGCCGCCGCAGCCCAAGCCGCAGGTGATCGCCGACCTGCTGAAGCAGGCCCATGCCGCCCGCGACCGCAAGGACATGGCCGGCGCTATCCATGCCTATGAGAAGACCATCACCCAGGGCGGCGGCTCGCCGTCGGTCTGGCTGGAACTGAGCGCCGCCTGGATGGCGGCATCCCCGCCCAACAAGGACCGCGCACTGCAGAGCGCCGTGATGGCCGGCCAGTTCAACCCGAAGGACGAGGAGCGGGTCGCCATCCTCTGGCGCATCGCCACCCTGATGGACGAGGCGTTCGGCAAGCCGGACGAGGCGGTGAAGGTGCTGAATGCGATTCGCGAGCTGGCGCCGAAGCTGGACACGGCGACGCTCGACGCCCGCGCGCCGAAGCTGGAGGAGCGCTTCGTCGCCATGCGCCGCAAGGCCGGGCTGGCGCTGACCGGCGTCACCGTGAATGCGGAGGGCAGCAGCCCGCGCGTCTGCTTCCAGTTCAACGACCGGCTGAGTGGCAAGCAGGGCGTCCGCTTCGACGATTATGTCCGGGTGGAGCCGGCGACCAAGACCGCCATCGAGGCGCGTGACAACAGCCTGTGCCTGCGCGGCGTCAGCCACGGCAACGGCTACACCGTCACCCTGCGCCAGGGTCTGCCCGGCGAGGACGGCGTGGTGCTGAAGGCCGACGAGACCCAGCGCGTGCGCGTGCCCGACCGGCCGTCGATGGCGGCCTTCCGCGGTTCCGCCTACATCCTGCCGCGCAAGGGCGCCGACGGCATCCCGGTGATCAGCGTCAACACCGACAAGCTGGACGTGTCGGTCTACCGCATCGCAGACCGGGCGCTGGTCTCCAACAAATATGACGCCAGCCTGTTCAGCGAGCTGACCGGCTATACCGCCGACCGGCTGGTCCAGGACAATGGCGAGTTGGTCTGGACCGGCACGCTGGATGTGAAGGGCGAGCGCAACCGCGACACCACCGCCGCGATCCCCTTCCGGCAGGCGGTGGGCGACGATCCCAAGGCCGGCCTCTATGTCGTCACCGCCCGCCCGCACGACGTGGAAGAGAGCGACCGCTGGGAATCCCTGGCGACCCAGTGGGTCCTGCTGTCCGACATCGGCCTGACCAGCTTCCGTGGCGCCGACGGGCTGACCGTCTTCGCCCGCTCCTTCGGCACTGCCAAGCCGTTGCCGGGCGTCGAGGTCGCGCTGGTCGCCCGCAACAACAGCGAGCTGGCGCGCGTGAAGACCGACGAGTTCGGCCGCGCCCGTTTCGCGCCCGGCCTGCTGAAGACCGGCGGCAACGCGCCCGAGATGGTGATGGCCTATCTCGGCACCGACTTCGCCATGCAGGACCTGACCGGCGCCGCCTTCGACCTCAGCGACCGCGGGGTCGGCGGGCGCCCGGCGCCGGGGCCGATGGACGCCTTCGTCTATGCCGACCGCGGCGTCTACCGCCAGGGCGAGACGGTCAACCTGTCGATCCTGCTGCGCGACGACAAGACGGAGGCGGTGAGCGACTTCCCGCTGACGGTGAAGGTCCTGCGCCCCAGCGGCACCGAATATTACAGCGGCGCCCTCAAGGGGCAGGGGGCCGGCGGCTTCTTCCTGCCGCTGAGCCTGACCCGCACCGCGCCGCTCGGCGGCTGGGAGGTGCTGGTCTATGGCGACCCGAAGGGCGAGCCGATCGGCCGCGGGTCGTTCCAGGTCGAGGATTTCGTGCCGGTCAAGCTGGCGCTCGACCTGACCGCCAGCGCGCCGATCCTGGTGCCGAACCAGCCCTTCGAGGTGACGGCGCAGGGCCGCTTCCTCTATGGCCCGCCGGCCGCCGGGCTGGACGGCACCGCCGAGGTGGCGCTGAAGCCCGACCCGATGCCCTATCCCGCCTTCAAGGACTATCGCTTCGGCCGGGTGCAGGACAATCCGACCGAGCGGCTCGACCCGCTGGAGTTCCCGACCACCGACGAGCAGGGCGTCTCGCACATCGCCGTGACGCTGCCGGAGGTGCCGGACACCAGCAAGCCGCTGCGCGCCGACATCCGCGTCACCCTGTCGGAGCCGGGCGGGCGTCCGGTCAAGAAGTCCGTCTCGGTCCCGGTGCGGCCCAAGACCTATGCGCTGGGCCTGCGCCCGCGCTTCTCCGACGGGCGCGTCGGCGAGGGGGGCGATGCCGCCTTTGACCTCGTCGCCGTGGCGCCGGACGGCAGCGCCATCGCCAAGCCCGGCGTCAAGTGGGAACTGGTGGAGGAGCGGGTTTCCTTCGTCTGGTACCGCCGCGATGGCCGCTACAGCTACAACGCCTCGGTGCGCGACGTGCCGCTGGCCTCCGGCACCGTCGATGTCGGCGCCGACAAGCCGGCGCAGGTGGCGCTCGGCAAGCGCGACTTCGGCCGCTACCGGCTGGAGGTGACGGACAAGGCGGTCGGCGTCGCCAGCTCCTACCGCTTCTATTCCGGCTGGGCGAGCGGCGACGACAGCGCCGACATCCCCGACAAGCTGGAGGTCTCAACCGACAGGCAGTCCTACAAGCCGGGCGAGACCGCCCGCATCCGCATCGCGCCGCCCTTCGCCGGCGAGCTGCTGGTGACGGTGGCGACCGACCGCATCTTCGACGTCCGCACCCTGTCGATCCCGGCCGAGGGCGCGACGGTGGAAATCCCGGTCGATGCCGCCTGGGGTCCCGGCGCCTATGTCACCGCCACCGCCTACCGTCCGCCGGTCAAGGGGCGGGAACGCCAGCCGGTGCGCGCCATGGGCGTCGCCTGGGTCGGTGTCGATCCGTCGGTGCGTACGATGACCGTCACGCTCGACGCGCCGCAGGTGATGCGTCCGCGCGGCCGGCTGGAGGTCGGGGTGAAGGTCGCCGCCGCCGATGGCGGGTCGATGGAGGACACCTATGTCACGCTGGCCGCGGTGGACGAGGGCATCCTGCGCCTGACCGACTTCGCCAGCCCGCAGCCGGAGAAGCATTATTTCGGAAAGCGCCGGCTCGGCCTCGACATCCGCGACGATTACGGCCGGCTGATCGACCCGCTCGACGGCCCCTATGGCGCCATGCGCCAGGGCGGCGATTCCAGCGGCGCCGGTCTGCCTGTGGTGCCCTTCACCGTGGTCTCGCTGTTCCACGGGCCGGTGAAGCTCGGTGCCGACGGCACCGCCCGCATCGGCTTCGACGTGCCCGACTTCAACGGTGAGCTTCGGCTGATGGCGGTTGCCTACAGCCGCGGCCGGGTCGGCTCGGCCGCCGGGCCGGTGACGGTGCGCGATCCGCTGGTGGCCGACGCCATCCTGCCGCGCTTCCTCGCCCCCGGTGACGACAGCCGCGTGACCCTGTCGCTGCACAATGTGGAGGCGGCGGCCGGCACCTACGAGGTGGCGGTGACCGCGCAGGACGCGGTGTCAGTGGAGGGCAGCACTCTCTCCGTCCCGCTGGCGAAGGGCGAGCGCAAGACGCTGGTCGTGCCGCTGAAGGGCGTCGCCGCCGGCATCGGCCATGTCGCCGTGGCGGTGAAGGGGCCGGAAAACCTGGCGCTGAACCACGACTACGGCATCACCGTCCGCCCGGCCCGCTCGGTCGAGACCCAGTTCCTGACCCGCCAGATCGCGCCGGGCGAGAGCGTCCGCTTCGACGGGGCGGAGCTTGCGACCTATCTGCCGGGGACCACCAGCTGGTCGGCCAGCTTCACCACCGCGCCGCCCTTCGATGTCGGCGGCATCCTGCGGGCGCTCGACCGCTATCCGTTCGGCTGCCTGGAGCAGACGGTCAGCCGCGCCCTGCCGCTGCTGGTGGTGCGCGACGTCGAACTGGCGCTGGGCAAGGACCGCAAGCCGGACGACGGCCTGGAGGCGCGCGTCCAGCAGGCGATCTCCCGCACGCTCGACAAGCAGCGCTTCGACGGCGCCTTCGGCCTGTGGGGCGCCCATGACGAGGCCGACGGCTGGCTGAGCGCCTACGCCACCGAGTTCCTGGTCCGCGCCAAGCAGAAGGGGGAGGCGGTACCGGACAAGCCGCTGACCGATGCGCTGACCTGGCTGCGCCAGCGCGCCATCGCCAGCGCGAACGAGCCGGAGGAACTGGCGGTGCGCGCCTATGCCCTGCACACGCTGGCGCTGGCCGGCGTGTCGCTGCCGGGGCCGGCGCGCTACCTGCACGACACCGCGCTGGAGAAGCTGCCGACGCCGCTCGCCAAGGGGCAGCTAGGCGCGGCGCTCGCCCGCATGGGCGACAAGGAGCGGGCGGCCAGCGCCTTCGACAGCGCCGTCGCCCATCTGGCGCGCGAGGAGTGGCATGTCGATTACGGCTCCACCGTCCGCGACGCCGCGGCGCTGGTGGCGCTGATGACCGAGGTCGACATGGCCGGCAACCGCATCCCGGCGCTGATCGACCGGCTTCCGGCTTCCGCCACCGCCGCCGGCCGCACCAACACGCAGGAGAAGGCGTGGTCGGTCCTGGCCGCCGACGCCCTGCTGCGCGGCGCGCCGGCGAAGGTCGAGGTGACGCTGGGCGGTGCGAAGAAGGACGGCGCGCGGGTCGATCTGACCCCGACGCTGGCCCAGCTGAAGGCCGGCATCCCGGTCGCCAACGCCGGCAAGGCGGCGGTGTGGCAGGCGGTGTCGCTGTCCGGCGTGCCGGTGGCGCCACAGCCGGCGGCGCGCGAGGGGCTGCGCATCAAGCGCTACTTCTTCACCCGCAGGGGCGAGCCGCTGAACCTCGACACCATCAAGCAGAACGACGTCTTCGTCGTTGTGCTGGAGGGCGAGGCCAACACCAAGCTGTTCCACCAGGGTATGGTCACCCACGCGCTGCCCGCCGGCTGGGAGATCGAGAACGCCAAGCTGGGCGGCGGCACGCCGGAGGAGATGCAGTGGCTGGGCGACCTCAGCTACACCCGCACGACCGAGGCGCGTGACGACCGCTATGTCGCCGCGGTGGACCTGACGGAGGACCAGCAGACCTTCAAGCTGGCCTTCATCGTCCGCGCCATCACCCCCGGCACCTATGAACTGCCGGGCGCCACGGTGGAGGACATGTACAAGCCGCGCTTCTTCGCCCGCCAGACCACCGGGCGGATCACGGTCCATCCGGCGGAGTGACGATTGGCGCGGGTTTGGATGCGTAAGGTCTGGGTGCGGCGGTCGGCGCTTGCTGCGGCAGGCGTCGCCGCCCTGATGGGGACGGCGCTGGCGCTCGACCGGCTGTTCCCGCCGCCGCTGGACCGGCTGGCCGACCTGTCGGTGACGGTCACCGACCGCAAGGGCCAGCCGCTGCGCATCTTCACCAACGCGGCCGGGGCGTGGCGGCTGCCGGCGACGGTGGATGACGTGTCGCCGCTGTTCGTTGAGCTTCTGCTGGCCTATGAGGACCGGCGCTTCGAAAGCCATGCCGGCGTCGACCCATTGGCGGTGCTGCGGGCGGCTGCGCAGAATCTGGGGGCGGGGAGGGTGGTCTCCGGCGCCTCCACCCTCACCATGCAGGTTGCCCGCCTGCTGGAGCCGCGCCCGCGCACCTTCGGCGCCAAGCTGATCGAGGCGGCGCGGGCGGCGCAGCTGGAATGGCGCTTCAGCAAGCGCGACATCCTCGGCATGTACCTGACGCTCGCCCCCTATGGCGGCAACATCGAGGGGATTCGCGCCGCCTCGCTGATGCTGCTGGGCAAGGCGCCGGTGGAGTTGGACGCGGCGGAGGCGGCGCTGCTGGTCTCGCTGCCGCAATCGCCCTCGCGCCTGCGGCCCGACCGCTATCCGGAGCGGGCGCAGGCGGCGCGCGATAAGGTGCTGGACCGGGTGGCCGAAGCCGGCGCGCTGCCGCCCAAGGCGGTGGCGGAGGCGAAGACCCTGCCGGTGCCCTCGGCACGCCTGTCCCTGCCGGCCTCGGCCCCGCATCTGGCCGATCGGCTGCGCAACGCCGATCCCCACCGACCGGTGATCGCCACCACCATCGACGGCACGCTGCAGCACGCCGTCGAGGCGATGGCCCGCCGGGCGGCGGAGACGCTGAACCCGCAGGCCGGGCTGGCGGTGCTGGTGGTGGACAACCGCGACCGTTCGGTCCTGGCCTATCTCGGCAGTCCTGACGCGCTGGACGAGACCCGGCAGGGGCCGATCGACATGGTGCGGGCGGTGCGTTCGCCGGGATCGGCGCTGAAGCCCTTCATCTATGGGCTGGGCTTCGACGACGGCATCATCCACCCGCTGACCCAGATCGCCGACGTGTCCACCCGCTTCGGCGACTGGGCGCCGCGCAACTTTGACCGCAGCTTCACCGGCGACCTGACGGTGATGGAGGCGTTGCAGCGCTCGCTGAACGTGCCGGCGGTGCTGGTGCTCGACCGCGTCGGCCCGCTGCGCTTCGCCGAGGCGCTGCGCAAGGCAGGAGCCCGGCTGGTGCTGCCCAGCGGAACGGCGCTGCCGGGGCTGCCTGTCGCGCTGGGCGGGGCGTCGATCAGCCTGTGGGACATGACGACTCTCTATAGCGGGCTGGCGCGCGACGGGATGGTGGCGCCGCTGCGCACCTTGATGGAGCAGCAGGACGGGTCGGAGCAGCGGCTGTTGTCGGCCACCGCGGCGCAGCAGGTGCGGGCGATCCTGGAAGGCTCCCCGCCGCCGCCGGGGGTGGTGCAGGCGCAGGAACTGCGCGGCAGCGGTCCGGTGGCGCTGAAGACCGGCACCAGCTATGGCTTTCGCGACGCCTGGGCCTTCGGCGTCACCGGGCGCTATACGGTGGGTGTGTGGGTCGGCCGGCCGGACGGCACGCCAAGCCCCGACCATTACGGCCGCAACACCGCCGCCCCGCTGCTGTTCGAGGTGTTCGACCGGCTGCCGGCCGAGCGTGGTCGCCCCGCCGGGCCGGTGCGCAACGACGCGCCGCCGGAACTGCTGCGGCGCCTGCGTCCGGGCGAGGTGGAGTTGGCCGGATCCCGCCAGACCGACCGCCTGCGCCTGACCTTCCCGGTCAGCGACATGGTGTTGGAGGCGCTGGGGCCGGACGGCAGAGGGGAGCCGATGACCCTGACCGCCAGCGGCGGCCGGCGTCCGCTGTCCTGGCTGATCGACGGCCGGCGCATCGCCCAGTTGCCCATCGCGCGCGAGGTGCTGTGGCGGCCGGCGGGGCCGGGGGTGGTGCGGGTGACCGTGCTGGACGCCGACGGCCGCAGCGACAGCGCGACCGTCGAGATTCGCTGAACTCTAAATGGCGCGGCGCAGGCCGAACGGCGCGTCGTCGCGCTGGCTCCACACCCGCGTGCGGACCCGCATCTGCTTCTGGCAATCCACCGAGCAATAGAGCGGCGCCGGTCCCCGCGCGGACGGACGGACGAAGGGACGGCCGCAGCAGGCGCAATGGAGCTGGCGGGTCGCGGTGTGCAGGACGGTGGCCGGACGGGCGGAGGCGGACATCTGGAAGAGTTCGGGCTGGTTTCGGGTGAGCGCCAATATAGGGGCGGTGTGTTGCAGTTCCATGCTCGGGAAAACGCCTAGCACTGAATGGGTATCGGGCCTGTCCGGCGGTCGGGGGCGGTTGACCGGCTCGGCCCTCGGGCCTATCTGAAAAGGCTGAAAACAAGCGGGAGCGGTGCGGTGCCGATGCGCGTCGCCGACTGGATGCGGAGGCTGGGTGGTGTCGCGGGGGCGATGGTCCTCGTGATGCTCGGCCTGTTGCTGTGGTCGGGTGTCGCCACCGCCGCGTGCCCGCATGAGCGGCCGGGTTCACCGGCTGCCGTCGCGCCTCATGCCATGTCGCACGGCACGTCGCACACGATGGACGCCAACAGATTCGACCATGGCCGGCAGGCGCCGGGCCGGCCCTACCATGCGGTGCAGCCCTGCTGCGCCGGGATGGCCTGCGCCGCCGTGCCGGTCGGGTTGCCGGGTGCCGAGTTGGCGTCGCCGCGCGGATCGGCGGGGCCCAAGTTGGGCTGGGCCGCCGGGCCGCTGCGCGAGGGGCTGGGCCTGCGCCCCGATCTGCCGCCGCCCCGGCTGGGATGAAGCCAATGCGCCGCTGACCCTGAGCGGTGCCGTCCTCCGTCCCAACTCTCCAGATCATCCGGAGTCCGTCATGACTCTTGCGCTTTCCCGCCGCCGTCTGCTGTCCACGGCGGTGGCCGGCGGCTGTGCCGCCCTGCTGCCCGCCTTTTCCCGCTCCGTCCTGGCTGCTGGTTCTGCCGTCGGCCCGGGCGCCGGCCCAACTCCCGGTGACGCCGTCCGCCTGACCGTCGAGCGCCGCACCCTGGAGGTGAACGGCAAGGCCGCCGGCGTATTCGGCATCCGCCAGCCCGACGGCACGCACGGGCTGACCCTCGATCCTGGCCGGCGCTTCCTGGTCGACCTCGCGAACAGGGCCGGGGAGGACACCATCATCCACTGGCACGGCCAGACCCCGCCCTATGTCCAGGACGGCGTCGCCGACATGAACCGGCCGCTGATCCGCGACGGCCTGACCGTGCGCTACGACTTCGCGCCGCGCACCGGCACCCACTGGATGCACTCCCACCACGGGATGCAGGAACAGCTGCTGATGGCCGCTCCGCTGGTGGTCCGCAGCGACGAGGATCTCCGCGCTGACGAGCAGGAGGTGGTCATCCTGCTGCACGACTTTACCTTCCGCGACCCGGCCGAGCTTCTGGCATCGCTGGGCGGGGCATCCGGCGGGGTGGCCCATGGCGGGCATGGCGCCGCCGGCATAGGGCAGGGGGCCATGAGCCAGGGTTCCATGGATCATGGCGCCGTGAATCACGGCCAGATGAGCCAGGACCAAATGAGTCCGGGCCAGATGAACCATGGCCAGATGGACCACGGCGCCATGGGGCACAGTTCCACGCCCCAGGCCAACGGCCATGACATGATCGGCATGTCCGGCGGCATGGCGATGGACCTGAACGACATCGATTACGACGCCTATCTCGCCAATGACCGCACCCTTGCCGATCCGCAGGTGGTTCGGGTGGAGCGGGGCGGGCGGGTGCGGCTGCGCGTCATCAACGGTGCCACCTCCACCGCCTTCCATCTCGACCTTGGGCGGCTGAGCGGGCAGGTGATCGCCGCCGACGGCAATCCTGTGCAACCGGTGGCGGGCAACCGCTTCGGCCTGTCGATGGGGCAGCGGCTCGACATCCGCCTGACCCTGCCGGCCGACGGCGGCGCCTTCCCGATCCTGGCTCTGCGGGAAGGGGCGGTGCAGCGCACCGGCATCATCCTCGCCACCCCCGGTGCGGCTGTGGAGAAGGTCGCGGACACCGGGCAGGGGGAAACCGACGCGCTTGACCTGTCGCTGGAGCGCCAACTGGTTGCAGTGACGCCGCTGGCGGCGCGGGCGGCCGACCAGACGCGGCGGATGCAGCTGACCGGCTCGATGATGCCCTATGTCTGGAGCCTGGACGGTAGAACCTTCGGCCAGCACCGGCCGCTGCTGGTCCGCCAAGGCCAGCGGGTGGAGCTGACCTTCGAGAATGCGTCGATGATGGCGCATCCCATGCACCTGCACGGCCATCATTTCCAGGTGGTGGCGATCGACGGCCGGCCGGTGGCGGGTGCGGTGCGCGACACTGTCCTGGTGCCGATGATGGCCAGCGTGACCGTCGCCTTCGATGCCGACAACCCCGGCCGCTGGCCGCTGCACTGCCACAACCTGCTGCACATGGCCACGGGGATGATGACCGAGGTGGTCTATGAAGGGTTCGTTTGAGGGATGGGGGCAGCGATGCCCCCATCCGCCCCCTCAATAATGTGGTGGCGGCCGGTCGTCCTGCGGGGAGGAGATGGCATATTCCGCCGCCTCCACCCGGTCGCGCATGCGCTTCACCTGTGCGGTCAGGCGGTCGATGGTCTGGCCCTGGGCGAAGATGACCTCGGACATCTCCTCAGCCATGCGCTCGTGATGGGCGAGGCGGCTTTCCAGATCGGCGAGACGTTGTTCGAGAGCGGGATCCATTGGGCACCGGACAGGGAAAGGGAAGATGGGGAACGGGCCGCAAGATGGACCATTCCCCGGTCCGGGTCGAGGTGCCTTTCCGCTCACACCATCGCGGTGGTGCCGGCCAGCCAGCCGGACAGGCCGGTCAGCACCAGCACCGTCAGACTGGCCAGCCGCAGGGTCAGCGGCGCCATCGCCAGCCCGCCCATCAGCTTGTCGTTGCGCAGCAGCAACAGCATCGGGATCAGGATGAAGGGCAGGGTCAGCGCCAGCACCACCTGACTCAGCACCAGCAACCCGTCCACCGCACCGTCGCCGGCACTGCCCAGAACCGCCAGCGCCGGGATCAGCGAGGCGCCGCGGGTGATCAGCGCACGGGTGATCGGGCGCAGCCGCAGATTCAGGAAGCCTTCCGTCACCATCTGCCCGGCCATGGTGCCGGTGGTGGTGGAGCTTTGGCCGGCGGCCAGCAGGGCGATGGCGAAGACAAGCGCGGCGACCCCGCCGATGCTGCTGCCCAGCAGGGCGTGCGCGTCCTCGATGCCGGGAGCGCTGCCGGCTCCGGCCCCCTGGAAGGCGACGGCGGCAACCGCCAGGATGGCGCCGTTGACCAGACCGGCCAGCGCCAGCGCGGTCGACAGGTCGATGGTCAGCCAGCGGGCGGCCTGCCGGCGCTCCTCCTCCGTCTTCACCTCGGCCAGTCGCGCCCGCACCAGACCGGAGTGCAGGAACAGGTTGTGCGGCATGACGGTGGCGCCGATGATGCCCAGCGACAGGTACAGCATCTCCGGATCGCGGGCCAACTCGACGCTGGGCATCAGGCCGGCCAGCAGGGCGGCGGGGGCGGGGCGGGCGATCACAAGCTCCCAGGCGAAGCAGACCACCACCACGCTCATCAGCGCGCCGACGACCAGTTCGGGGGAGCGTCCCCGGGCGCCGGGCAGGGCCAGGATGCCGAAGGTCAGCACGGCGGAGATCACCACGCCGTCCATGATCTGGATGCCGAACAGCAGCTTCAGCGCGATGGCGCTTCCCAACAATTCGGCTAGATCGGTGGCGATCATTGCCAGTTCCGACACCGCCCACACCAGCATCGCCACCGGGCGCGAGAAGCGCCGGCGGATCAACCGGGCCAGATCGGTGCCGGTCGCCAGAGTCAGCCGGACGATCAGCCCCTGCAGGAAGATGCCGGCCAGGCTGGCGATCAGCACCGCCGACAGCAGCGCGAAGCCGAAGCTGGAGCCTGCCGCGATGTCCGTCGCCCAGTTGCCGGGGTCCATGTAGCCGACCGCCACCACGAAGCCGGGGCCGAGCATGGTCCAGAAGCGGCGCCCGCCCGCCGGGGCGGCGGTGCGGACGGAATCGGCGGTGGTGGGGGATGCGGTCTTCACGCCGGTTGCTCCTGAACGGTCCGATGGCGGCCAGAGGCTTGGCTGCCGATGCAACATGGCAGGGTATTTCGATAGCGTCCAATCGATGTATTCTAACATCGAGATAGGCGTTATCTATCGATGTGGGCGCTCCGCCAAGGCAGGTCCAGTTCAGAACAGCGCGTCGGTCACTTCGTTCGCGGTGCAGCAGTGCCATGCGCGCGAATTTCGCCGGGAACCATTTGGGATGTTCAGCGCCGGCGCGGGCCGAAACGTTTGCGCGGGGCGCCGCGGAAACCGGCGGCGGGCGGCGGCTCGCGGCGGCGGGCGCGCGAGGCGAGCGCTTCGGACAGGCGCTGGCCGATGGCGTCGCGGGCGCTGCGCACACGCTCCCGGTCGGGCAGGGCGTCGGGGAATTTGCGCGAGGCCCAGAAATAGAGGTCGCAGGCGCGCGACGCCGCTTCCAGCACATCGGCGGCCAGCCCGTCGAACCGCGCCGGGATCAGCCGGGCGAGCGGCAGCACCTCCCCCGCCTCCACCGCGCTGAGGATAGCGGCGAAGACCTTGGCGTCCTCCGGCTCCTCCAGATCGGCGGGGGCCAGCAGCAGGTCGAGCTTGGCGGCGAGCGCCAGCCGCCGCGAGTCCAGCATCGGCGCGGCACGGCGCAGCGCCGACAGGTCGGCCAGCCGGAAGGGGGAGCCGGCGGTGGCGGCGCTACCGAAGCACTCCACCAGCAGGCGGGTCTCGCCGCTGTCGATGTGGCTGGCAAGGCGGGCCAGCATGGCGCGGGTCGGGCGGACGGGCAGGGGGGCGTCGGCGCACAGGCGGCGGTCCGGCGCCTCCAGCAGGCGTTTCAACGCGGCGGGCGTGCCGCGGGCGATGACGCCGAAATGCCCCTCCTCGAACTGGCCGAAGCGGCCGGCGCGGCCGGCGATCTGCTTCACCTCCGTCGCGGTCAGCGGGCGGACGCTGCTGCCGTCGAACTTCTCCAGCGCGGTGAACAGCACGCGTCGGCAGGGCAGGTTCAGCCCCATGCCGATGGCATCCGTCGCCACCACCACGTCGGCCTCGCCGGCCAGGAAACGCGCCGCCTCGCGCCGCCGCACCGCCGGGGCCAGCGCGCCATAGATGGCGGCGACCGACAGACCTTGCGCCAGCAGCGTGTCGCGGACGCTGTGCACCTCGCGGCGGGAGAAGGCGATCAGGGCGTCGCCGCGTTCCACCTCCGCCCACTCCAGCCGGCGGTCCAGCATCGACAGCGGGGTCTTGCGGTCGAGTTCCACCACCTCCAGCGCCTCGCCAAGATGGGCAGCGGCGCGCTCCACCAGCGGACGGACCTCCGGTGCGCCGAGGATGTAGACGGTTTCGGCCGGCACGCCCATCAGCGCGGCGGTCCAGGCCCAGCCGCGTGCCGGGTCGGCCAGCATCTGGATCTCGTCGATCACCGCGACCTCGACCGGGCGGTCGGGGTCCATCACCTCGATGGTGGAGGCGGTGTGGCGGGCGCCGGGGGTGCGGATTTCCTCCTCGCCGGTGATGAGGGTGGTGGGGGTGCCCTCGGCGTTCAGCCGCTCCATCACCTCCAGCGCCAGCAGGCGCAGCGGCGCGAGATAGACGCCGTCGCGCGCCTCGCGCAGCGCGGTGATGGCGCGGTGGGTCTTGCCGGAGTTGGTCGGGCCGATCACCAGCACCAGCTTGCGGTTCATGCCGCGCGCCACCGGAAACAGCCGTTCGAAGCGGGAGAAGTCGAAATGGCGATCGACATAGAGCCGGCCGCGCGCCTCCGCCCGGTCGCGGCGCCACTGGTCATACTCGCGGTCCCAGCGGTCGAGCAGTTCTTCAGCGTCCGTACGGTTGCGGGCGGCCTTGCCCAGCCGCTCGGCGAGGCTGGCGAAGCCCCAGTCGGGATCGTCGCCGGCCCGCTCCGCCAGACCGCGCAAGCGGGCGGCGACGCGGGACAGCGCGTCGTCCAGGGCGGTGCGCAGGGCTGGGTCATGGTCGAGCCGGGCCGACAGCTCGGCGTCGGACAGGTCAGACAGTTCCAGCGCATCGAAGGTCCGGGAGGCTTGCAGGCGGATGGCCGGGGCCATGCCGGGCCAGGGAAGGTCGTCGCCGCGGACGGCGCGGACGCGGGTGCGGTCCTCGCAGGACAGCAACGCGGTGTGGGTTCCGGCCAGCGCGCGGCGGCCCTGGGCCAGAAGCGCGTCGCGACGGTGGGCGCGGTCGATGCGGCCGGTGATCTCCAGCAGGACGGCCTCGCGACGCTCCGCCGGGACCAGCAGGTCGCGCTTTCCCTTCGGCAGCGGCAGCCCGAGCGGCACCAGACCGCGCGCCTCGGCGTCATGCATCCGCAGCACGCCGGCGGCCCCCAGCGTCGTCACCTCTGGATGGGCGACGGCGAGGTCGTGGACCAGATGCGGGTCGGCGGGCGTGGGAGTGTCGTCGGTCATGAAGCCTGTCCGGAGGCGATGTGGTGCAGCACGATGCCGCTGGTGGTCGCCACGTTGAGGGAATCGAAACCGCCGGCCATCGGAATTCGCACGCTGCGGGCGCGGGCCAGCAGGGCAGGCGGCAGGCCCGGCCCCTCCGAGCCGAACAGCAGGGCGGCGCGGCGGGGCGGGGGCAGGGCGGCCAGCGTCTCGGCACCGGCGGGGCTGAGCGCAACCGCTTCGAACCCGAAGCGGTCGAGCAGGGCGAGCGGGTCCTCATCGGCGCCGAGCCTTGCCGTCGGCACCAGCAGGGTCGCCCCCACCGACACGCGGATCGCCTTGCGGTAGAGCGGATCGCAGCAGCCGGGATCGAGGATCACCGCATCGGCGCCGAAGGCGGCGGCATTGCGGAAGATGCCACCCATGTTGTCGTGATTGCCGATGCCGAACAGCATGACGATCCGGGCGACCGGGCCGCAGGCATCCAGCAGATCGGCCGCGCTCGGCACGTCGGTCTTCTCGCCGACGGCCAGGATGCCGCGATGCAGCGGAAAGCCGGCGATGCGGTCGAGCACCGCTTGCGTGGCGGTAAAGACGGGGGTGTCCGCAGGCAGCACCGCCAGCATCGGCTCCAGCGCCGTCGCCCGCTTGTCGGCGATCAGCAGCGAACGGGCGCGATAGCGGCTGGACTGGACGAGGCTGCGCACCACCACCGCCCCCTCGGCGATGAACAGCCCGTCACGGCCGACGAGGTCGCGCTCCCGCACGTCGCGGTAGGGCTCGATGCGCGGATCCTCGGAGTCTGTGATCGGGATGATGATGGGCAAGCGGGCAACTCGGCGTCAGGGTGTGCGCCTACTTAGTGCATGTCGGGGCCGCTTTCCAATGGCATACCCCCTTGCCGACACTGAAGCCTCTTCTCATGTTGCGATGCAGCATAAGAAATGGGGACCTGCCGATCATGACCATGATCCGAAGGCTGTGGAACCGCATGCGCGGCGGGGCGAAGCCGGCGCCGCGCGCTCTGCCGGCCGAACCGCTGGAGCAGTCGGGGCCCGGGCCGATGCTGGCCCTGCCGTGGCCCAAGCCGACGCTGGCGCTGGCGTTGCAGGGCGGCGGCGCGCATGGCGCCTTCACCTGGGGCGTGCTCGACCGGCTGCTGGAGGAGGACATCCGGCTGGTCGGGGGCAGCGGTGCAAGTGCCGGAGCGATGAACGCGGCGATGCTCGTGCAGGGCTGGGCAAGGGGCGGTCGCGACGGCGCCCGCGCCGAACTGGCGAATTTCTGGGAGCGGGTGAGCGCCGCCGGCCGGCTGGGGCCGATCCGGCCGAGCGTGACCGACCGGCTGCTCGGCCGCTGGAACGTCGATCACGCGCCGGGGACCCATCTGCTGGACTGGGCGCGGCGCTGGGTCACCCCCTACCAGACGCAGGCTGCCGATTTCCACCCGCTGCGCGGATTGCTGGCGGAGATGGTGGAGCCCGACCTGATCCGGCGGAGCGGGCTGCGGCTGTTCGTCAGCGCCACCAATGTGCGCAGCGGCGCCCTGCGGCTGTTCGACGAGTCGGAGCTTCAGGTCGACCATCTGCTGGCCTCCGCCTGCCTGCCGCATCTGTTCCGCGCGGTGCGGATCGACGGGCAGCACTATTGGGACGGCGGCTATCTCGCCAATCCGCCGCTGTCGCCGCTGGCGGAGGCCTGTCCCGGCGCCGACCTGATGGTGGTGGCGATCAACCCCTTCACCTGCGCCACCACGCCGGAGGATCCGGCCGGCATTGCCGCCCGGCTGAACCAGATCACCTTCAACGCCGCCCTGCTGCAGGAGATGCGCTGCCTGTCCGCCCTTCCCGACGCTCCGCGCCTGCATCTGATCGGTGCCGACGAGCATTTGCAGGATTTAGGGCTCTATTCGAAGTTGATGACCGACCGGAGCTTCCTCAACTGGCTGCGCGACGCCGGGCGCGAGGCGGCGGGACGCTGGGTGGAGGAGAACCTGCAATCCGTCGGCGTGGAAGGCACCGCCCGGTCGCCGGCACTGGCCTGACCTTCACTCCGCCGGATGCTGCCCCGCTGGATGCTGTTGGGCGTCGGGATCGGTGTGGGCGAACCAGCGCTTCATCCGGCGCGACAGCCCGTCCAGATAGGTCAGGGCCACAGGCACCACCAGCAGCGTCAGGATGGTGGAGGACAGGAGGCCGCCGATCACCGCATGGGCCATCGGCGCCCGCTGCTGCGCGCCCTCGCCGATGCCGAGCGCCAGCGGGATCATGCCGAAGATCATCGCCGCGGTGGTCATCACGATGGGGCGCAGGCGGATGATGCCGGCCTCCACCAGCGCATCGTGCAGGCTGGCGCCGCGCATGCGCGCTTGGTTGGCGAAATCGACCAGCAGGATGGCATTCTTGGTGACCAGACCCATCAGCATGATGAAGCCGATGGCGCTGAAGATGTTCAGCGTCGATCCCGCCACCAGCAGGCCCAGGAACACGCCGACCAGCGACAGCGGCAGCGAAGCCATGATGGCGAGCGGTTGCAGGAAGCTGCCGAACTGCGAGGCCAGGATCAGGTAGATCAGGATGACGGCCAGCGCCAGCGCTTGCGCCGCGTAGCCGCTGGTCTCCGCGATGTCCTTGGTGGAGCCGCCGAAGACGATGCGGTAGCCGGGCGGCAGCTCGATCTTCGCCAGAGCCGCCTGCAGCTCGCGTCCGGCATCGCCGGCGGCGCGGCCCTGGACGTTGGCCTGGACATTGACCTCGCGCTGCAGATCGCGCCGGTTGATCTGCGAAGCGCCGAGCGTCGTCGTCACCTCCGCCACCTGGGACAGCGGGATCATGCGCGGCGTGCCGTTGGCGTCGACCCCGCCCGACAGATAGATGCGGTCGAGGTCGGCGCGGCCGGCGCGGGCGGCCTCCGGCAGGCGGACCAGCACGTCGTAGCTCTCGCCGTCCGGCGCCTTCCAGCTCGACACCGTGTCGCCAGCGAACAGCGGCCGCAGCGTGTCGGCGACCTTGGTGGTGCTGATGCCGAGGTCGCTGGCGAGGTCGCGCTCCAGCCGGACGGCGAGCGTCGGCTTGGCCGCCTTCAGCGTGCTGTCGACATCGACGAAGCCGGGAATGGCGCGCATGGCGCCGATGACCTTCTGTGACAGCCGGTCCAGTTCGGCGATGTCGCGGCCCTGCACCGACACCTGGATCTGCTTCTGCACGCCGCCGACGCCGGGGATAGCGATGCCCATGGTGACGCCGGGGATCGCCGACAGGCGCTGGCGCAGCAGCGGGGCGAGGTCGTTCGGCGAGCGCTTGCGCTGGTCGATGGGAGTGTAGCGCAGATAGATGCTGCCGCGGTTGTGGCCGATCGACACGCCGGTGTTGACGGTGCTGTAGGTGTAGGCGATTTCCGGGAACTCGCGGATCGCCGCCTCGACCTGTTTGGTCTTGGCGGTGGTCGCGGCGAGCGAGGAGCCGACGGGGGTCTCCACCTCGACAATCTGCTCGCCCAGATCGGCGGCGGGGACGAACTCCACGCCGATGCGTGGGACCAGCAGGAAACTGCCGAAGAAGATCGCCAGCGCCGCGATCACCACCACCCAGCGCCGGCGCAGGCCCCAGCGCAGCAGCCGGCCATAGCCGTGCGAGACGGCGGTGAATCCGCGCTCGAACGCTGCCGCGAAGCGGCCGAAGATGGAGCGGCCGTGTTTGCCGTGCGCCGCCGGGTCGTACCAAACGCTCGACAGCATGGGGTCAAGCGTGAAGGACACGAACAGCGAGATCAGCACCGCCGCCGATACGGTGATGCCGAATTGCAGGAAGAAGCGGCCGATGATGCCGCCCATGAAGGCGACCGGCAGAAAGACCGCGACGATGGTCAGCGTGGTCGCCAGAACCGCCAGCCCAATCTCCGCCGTGCCGTCGAGCGCCGCCTGCCGGTGGCCCTGGCCGCGGGCGAGGTGGCGCATGATGTTCTCGCGCACCACGATGGCGTCGTCGATCAGGATGCCGATGGCGAGCGACAGCGCCATCAGCGTCATCATGTTCAGCGTGAAGCCCATCGCCGCCAGCATGCCGAAGGTGCCGAGCACGGCGACCGGCAGGGTCAGGGCGGTGATGACCGTGCTGCGCCAGGACCCGAGGAAGACCATGACGATCAGGATGGTGAGGATGCCGCCCTCGACCAGGGTCTTCTGCACGTTGCTGAGCGAGTTGGTGATGCCGCGGGAACTGTCGCGCACCACCGCCAGCGTCACGTCCGGCGGCAGGGAGCCGTTGGTCCGCAGATCCGCGATCGCCGCCTGCAGGCCGCGCGCGACCTCCACCGTGTTGGCGCCCTGGACCTTCACCACGTCGACCGCCAGCGCCGGGTTGCCGTTCAGCAATGCTGCGGAGTCCTGTTCCTCCTGCCCGTCGATCACCTCGGCGACCTGACCCAGCCGCACCGGGCTGTTGCCGCGGCGGGCAACGATCAGGTCCAGCAGGTCGCGCGGGTTGCGGACGCGCCCCTCCACCTGCACCACGCGCTCCCGCCCCTGGCCGGTGACGGTGCCGGCGGGAACGTCCTGATTCTCGCCGGTGACGGTGGCGATCACCTCGTCGACGCCGACGTTCAGCGCCTCCAGCTTTTCCGGCTTCAGGCGGACCAGAATCTGGCGCTTCACCCCGCCGGCGATGGTCGCCTTGCCGACGCCGCGGACATTCTGCAGGCGCTTCAGGATGATCTGGTCGGTCAGGGTGGTGAGGTCGCGCAGGGACCGCAGATCTGAGGTGACGGCGATGGACAGGATCGGCTGGTCGTCCGGATTGAAGCGGGTGATCTGCGGGTCCTTCACCTCGTCCCGGAAGGTCGCCCGGATGGCCGAGACCTTTTCGCGCACGTCCTGCAACGCCTGGACCGAGGAGGTCTTCAGGTCGAACTCGGCGATCACCACCGACTGGCCTTCATAGGAGCGCGAGGTCAGAGTCTTGATGCCGGCGATGGTGTTGATCGCATCCTCGACCGGGCGGGTGATGTCGGTCTCCACCGTCTCCGGGCTGGCGCCGGGATAGCTGGTGCTGACCACCACCACCGGGAAATCGACGTCTGGAAACAGGTCGACGCCCAGCCGGTTGTAGGAAAAGAGGCCGAGCACCATCAGCGCCACCATCATCATGGTGGCGAAGACCGGGTTGTCGACGCTGATGCGGGTGATCGGCATGGAGGCTGCTCCGGATCAGGCGCCGGCGCCGGCAACCGTGACGGGGCGGCCGGCGGTCAGGCCGGGCAGGTTGCCGGTGACAACGCGGTCGCCCGGCGCCAGCCCCTCCACCTGCACCAGATCGCCGCGCGCCCAGAGATCGACCCGCGTGACCGGCCGGCGCTCGGTACGGCCGTCGGCGATGACCAGAACGTAGTCCCCTTGGTCGTCATGGCGGACGGCGACCGGCGGCACCGCGATGGCGCCCGATGCCTGCGCCACCAGGACCTCGCCGCTGGCGAACATGCCGCCACGCAGCGCGCCGTCCTTGTTGTCGATGGTCACATAGACGGGTATGGCGCGGGAACCAGCCCGCGCCATCGGATTGATGCGGGCGACGCGGCCGGCAAACTCCCGCTCGCCGAAACCTTTCACCCGCAGGGTCGCAGCCTGGCCGACAGCGAGCCGCGCCACCTGCTCCGCCGGAACGGTCGCCTCGACCTCCACCCGCGACAGGTCGACGATGGTGAACATGGCGGCGTTCACCGCCAGATTTTCCCCCGGATTGACGGAGCGGGTGGCGACCATGCCGTCGATGGGGCTGACCACCACCGCGTCGCGCAGCGCCTTGCGCGCCAGTTCCACTTGCGCCGCCAGCGCATCGACCTGCGCGCGCTGGAAGCCGAAGCTGCTTTCGGCCTGATCCAGGCTGGTGTCGGACACGATGTTGCGGCGGTTCAGAGTGCGGTTCTTTTCCAGCGTCTTTTCGGCCAGGACCATCTGGGCGCGGGCGCCTTCCAGATTGGCCTGCTTCTCGTTCAGGCGGGCGGTCAGCTCGACCGTGTCGAAGCGGGCAAGCACGTCGCCGCGGCGGACCGCCTGCCCCTCGCGCACCAGCACCTCGGCCAGCCTCGCGGCCACTTCGGCCTTCACCGCCGACTGCTCCATAGGGGAGACGGAGCCGCTGAGGCGCACCGTTTCCGTCAGTGCGCGCGGTGCGACCGCCGTCACTTCCAACGCGGTCAGTTCCACCGGCCGTTCCGCCGCCGGCATGGCCGGAGCGGGAGGTGGTGCCGCCGGGCTGCGGGCACGCCACAGGGCAACTCCGCCGCCGGCCACCAGCAGCACCAGAAGGACCAGCAACAGCCGGCCGAACCGCCGCCGTGGACGGGGCGGCGGCGGGGCATCGCCCTGCGGCGGAGGCCGCTGAGGCTGCAAAGGCTGGGGAGCCGGTGTGAAGGTCCGTTGCGGGGCGGTCATGATGGTCGATCCAGTTCGGCCGGCCCTTTGCGGTCCAGGCGGCGTCGGTTGAGGGCATGGCCGGCGCCCTCCATTAGGGGGGGCGGCGATGTTCCGTCAAGGTTCTCATTGTCGCGCCTTATGACAGGATGGGAGCACGGGATGATCCTATCCAGATGGGCAGCGAAGATTGGCATACCAGCATTTGCCAAAAATCCTAATTGTCGACTTCGTTACAAGGGATAAATCGGGCAACTTTGAGGCATCTTCGGGACAGGATTCGGTAAACGGCCGTGATGTCGCTTGACAGGCGTGGCCTATACATTGAAAAGCGATCCAACTCTTGTCCCGCCCGCGCCAACAGCACGGAAATTCACTCGTGGTCATACGAAACCTCGCGACGATCAACGCCGCCGGTGCAATGCTGTGCCTCGCCCTCGGTCTGGCCGGCTGCGCCTCCGAAGCGCCGCAGGTGCAGACGGCCCCGCCGGTCGAAGCCGCCTATGTCCCGGACCCGAGCGATCCGCTGTCGCGCTGGGTCCCGCTGATCCGCGAGGCGTCCCAGCGTTACGACATGCCGGAGAAATGGATCCGCGCGGTGATGATGCGGGAGAGCAATGGCCGTGCGACGACCAACAGCGGCAAGGTACTGACCAGCTCCGCCGGGGCCATCGGGCTGATGCAGGTGATGCCCGGCACCTATGAGCTGATGCGGACGCAGTACGGTCTCGGTCCCGACCCGTCGAACCCGCGCGACAACATCATGGCCGGCACCGCGTACCTGCGCGAGATGTACGACCTGTTCGGCGCTCCCGGCTTCCTGGCCGCCTACAATTGCGGCCCGGCCTGCTATGCCCAGCATCTGGCCGGCAAGCAGCGGCTGCCACGCGAGACGAAGATGTATCTGGCGGCTCTGACCCCGGTTCTGCGCGGCGCGGCGCCGCGCGAGCCGTCGCAGGCCGCCGGCGCCTCGGCCATCGAGGTCGCGGTGGTGCCGGACGACGCACCGAAGCCGCAAGGCGGCAAGCCGGCCGCTCTGCCGCAGCGGTCCGAGCCGGCGCCGGTCGTGGTCGCCTCCGCCGTGCCGGAATCCCGCGCGGTCGAGCCGCGCCGGATGGAGCCGCGTCCGGTCGAGCCGAAACTCGCCGAGCCGGCCCCCGTCGCGGTCGCATCGCTGCCCGCACCCGTGGTTCCGGCCGCCAAGCCGGTCCAGGTCGCCAGCCTCGACTCGGCGCAGCCGACCACGCATCGGGTCAGCCCGCAATTCACCACCGAAGTCGCCGAAGCGTTGCTTCCCCCTCAGTCGGTCGGCAAGGGAGAGCGTGTGGTGATGCGCTTCGTCTCCCAACGCGCCGACGGCTGCGGCAGCCTCGCCGGCCGCGACCGCGCCTGCGTCGCACTGGCCGACGCACGGTAAGACGATAGGATGGCCGGCCGCTTTTTCCCCATTTCGGGAGAGCAGGGCCGGCCTCCGTCTTCCCAGCGTGAGCTGAGCGTTTTTTTGTGCCCTTGCGGTCGGATTTGATCCGCATCACTTACGGATCGCCTCGCCACTGGCATAACGGTGAGATGGACCGGTCCGAACACACATCCAGCCCATACCCTCCCTGCAGCTGTTGCGGTGAAGAGGTGCTGCTTGGCGAGCCCATGTATTGGACGCCGGAGCGGCCGGGCCATGTCTGGCACGATCTCTGCGCCCAAAGGGAGGGCCTGCTGCCGGCCAGCCCCAAACCAGTCCGCGGCAAGCGGCGCAGTCCCAAAACGCAGACGGTCGAGTCGCTGTTCTGAGCCGCAACTGAGCCGACAAAAGAAAAGGGGCGGTTTCCCGCCCCTTCATCCTTCGCCAGCGGAACCTTCCGCTTGCCTCACTCCCACTCAATCGTCCCCGGCGGCTTCGACGTGATGTCGTAGACCACGCGGTTGACGCCGCGGACTTCGTTGACGATGCGGTTGGACACGCGCGCCAGGAAGTCGTGGGGGAAGGGGTACCAGTCGGCGGTCATGCCGTCGGTGGAGGTCACGGCGCGCAGAGCCAGCACATGGTCGTAGGTGCGGCCGTCGCCCATCACGCCGACGGTGCGGACCGGCAGCAGAACGGCGAAAGCCTGCCAGATCGCGTCGTAGAGGCCGGCGTTGCGGATTTCCTCCAGATAGATCGTGTCAGCCTTGCGCAGGATCTCCAGCTTCTCCGGGGTGATCTCGCCCGGGACGCGGATGGCGAGGCCCGGGCCGGGGAAGGGGTGGCGGCCGATGAAGGCCGGCGGCAGGCCGAGTTCGCGGCCCAGAGCGCGGACCTCGTCCTTGAACAGCTCGCGCAGCGGCTCGACCAGCTTCAGCTTCATCCGCTCCGGCAGGCCGCCGACATTGTGGTGCGACTTGATGGTGACCGACGGGCCGCCGGTGAAGGACACGCTCTCGATCACGTCGGGGTAAAGGGTGCCCTGGGCCAGGAACTCCGCACCGCCGACCTTGGCGCTCTCCTCGTCGAAGACGTCGATGAACAGGCCGCCGATGATCTTGCGCTTCTGCTCCGGATCGGTGACGCCGGCCAGCTTGCCCAGGAACAGGTCCGACGCCTCGCGGTGGACCAGCGGGATGTTGTAGTGGTCGCGGAACAGCCGGACGACCTCTTCCGACTCGCCGGCACGCATCAGGCCGGTGTCGACGAAGATGCAGGTCAGCTGGTCGCCGATGGCCTCGTGGATCAGCACGGCCGCGACCGACGAATCGACGCCACCCGACAGGCCGCAGATCACCTTGCCCTTGCCGACCTGGGCGCGGATCTTCTCGATGGCCTGCTGCTTGAAGGCGGCCATGGTCCAGTCGCCCTTGATGCCGGCGACGCGGTGGACGAAGTTCGCCAGCAGCTGGGCGCCGTGCGGGGTGTGGACCACCTCCGGGTGGAACTGAACGCCGTACATGCGGCGCTGGTCGTTGGCGATGGCGGCGAAGGGGGCGCCGTCGCTGACCGCCACGGCGCGGAAGCCTTCCGGCAGCGCGGTGACGCGGTCGCCGTGGCTCATCCACACCTGTTCCTTCGACCCGACTTCCCACAGCCCGTCGAACAGGGCGCAGGGCTCCTTGATCTCGATGAAGGCACGGCCGAATTCGCGATGGTCGGAGCCGGAGACGTTGCCGCCCAACTGCTGGCACATCGTCTGCTGGCCGTAGCAGATGCCCAGCACCGGGACCTTCAGGTCGAACACCGCCTGCGGCGCGCGCGGGCCGTTCGCCTCGGTGACGGAGGCCGGGCTGCCGGACAGGATGATGGCCTTCGGGTCATACTCGCGGATACGCTCGTCGCTCATGCCGAAGGGATGGATCTCGCAATAGACCCCGCTCTCGCGCACACGGCGGGCGATGAGCTGGGTGACCTGCGACCCGAAATCGAGAATGAGGACGCGTTCGGCGGAAAGGGAAGCGGCGCTGGACATCGACGAATCCTGATGCGGGGGACTCAAGGCCCCTCACTACCGCACCTCCGGCCCTGCCGACAAGCGTGCAAGCGGCGTCAGGTCGCGCCAGCCATAGGCGATCTCCACCAGATCGCTGCTGGCGAAGCGGATCGGCCGTTCCGCCACCTTGATGCCGCCCAACCGTTCGTAGAACCAGCGCGACGGGTTGTCGCGCAGGCACCACACCGCGGCCGACCGGACGCCGGCGGCCAGGAAACGGTCGGCCATCGCGGCCATCAATCGCCGGCCGATGCCGTAACCCTTTGCATCGTCAAGAAGATAGAGCGCGTGGAACTCCCCTGCGTGGCCCTGCACCGCGACCCGCCGCGTGCCGAAGGAGGCGATGCCGACGATGCTGCCGGGGGCGGCGATCCCGCCGGCGACGTCGACGGCGACGAAGGCACCCTGGCCCGGGCCGCGCGTCTCGGCGATGGCTGCCCAGCGCTGGGCGGCGGCCGGCTCGGACAAATTGACAAGGAACTGCGCCGGGATCAGGCCGGGATAGGTGGAGCGCCAGCTCTGCACATGGACGCGGGCCATGCCGTCGGCGTCCGACGCCCGCGCCCGGCGGATTGCGACCGTGGTGTCCGTCATCGACCGACCCTCCCGTACAGCCTGTATACCAACAGTTTGGGGTGCGGATGCAGGAAGTCCAGCCGGAAAAGGAGGCAGGAATGCGTCACCAACGATCGCGCCGCGCGATTGGCGGGAGGGAGGCCTGCCCGCGGCCCGGTTGTCATCGCGCCGCAACAGGGGTAAACAGCCGGGACTGTTCCGGCGGGGGCCCGCACCGATCCAATCGGGCGGGGCCGCGCCAGTCCGCCTCAAGCGCCATGGCGGCGCGTCGGGCGGGGCTCCGGAGACCGGACACCGCATGTATTCCTCGCCTACGCTTTCCCGCTACATCGGGCGGCAGTTCATCGTCTGGTTCTGCCTGCTGATGGTGATCCTGCTCGCCATCGTGCTGCTGCTGGACACGGTTGAGCTGCTGCGCCGCGCCGGAACCAAACCACACGTGACCTTCGGGCTGGTGGTGGAAATGGCGCTGCTGAAGCTGCCGGAGATCGGGCAGCAGATCTTCCCCTTCGTCATCCTGTTCGCGGGCATGTTCACCTTCTGGCGGCTGACGCGCAGCGCCGAGCTGGTGGTCGCCCGCGCCGTCGGCGTCTCGGCCTGGCAGTTCCTGATGCCGGTGATGTTCGCCGCCGCCGCCATCGGCGTGGTGAAGGTGACGCTGATCAACCCGGTCGGCGCCGTGTTCATCGCCAAGTACGAGCAGTTGCAGGACCGCTATCTGAAACTGCAGTCGAGCACGCTGAACATCTCGCGTTCCGGCCTGTGGCTGCGCCAGACCAACGAGAAGGAACAGTTCTTCATCCATGCGGAGCTGGTGAACCCGGTGACCTTCGAGCTGTCGAACGTCATCGTCTTCCTGTTCGATGCCGACCAGAACTATCTTGGCCGCGTCGACGCGCCCAGCGCCGAGCTGAAGGACCGCAAGTGGGAACTGCAGGACGCCGTCCTGAACCGGGCCAAGAAGGATCCGGAGAAGCTCGACAGCTACACGATCCCGACCGAATTGGACATGGCCACCATCGAGGAGAGCTTCGCCCCGCCGGAGACGATCTCCTTCTGGGAGCTGCCGCGCTTCATCCACACGCTGGAGACCACCGGCTTCCCCGCCGTGCGGCACCGGCTGCATTACCAGTCGCTGCTGGCCCAGCCCTTCCTGTTCCTGGCGATGGTGCTGTTCGCCGCCGCCTTTTCGCTGCGGCTGCCGCGGCGCGGCGGGACAATGGCGATGGTCACCGGTGGCGTTCTGACCGGATTCGTCCTGTTCGTGATGACCGACGTGGTCCGGACCTTTGGCATGTCGGAGACGATCCCCATCGTGATGGCGGCCTGGAGTCCCGCCGGCATCAGCCTGTTGCTGGGAACCGCCGCCCTTCTTCATCTGGAGGACGGCTGACGAAAGCCGGCCGGGTGGGGGTGGGGCCATTCGCCGCAAAGCGGCCGGTTATCCCCTTCGGTCATAATTCCGCCCAGTTGGTTTTGCACTGGTTTGCCGGGTCCGATTCCGTTTGCATGGGGCACCGGCCCCACCGTAATAACGGGCGACCCGTTTTTGGAGCTTGAGCAGCATGTCGAGTTTGCGAGCCGTCCGGACCACCGTCGCCGTGGCGACCGCCTGCGCGCTTCTGGCCTTGCCCGCCGCGGCGCAGTCCGTCAGAACGGCCGCCGGCGCCGCGGCGCCGCAGCCGGCCGATCAGGGCATGCACCCCGCGCGGACGCCGGGGTCGGAAGGCATCGCTGCGGTGGTGAATGACGAGGTCGTCTCCGTTTCCGACGTCAACGCCCGCATCCGCATGGCTCTGCTGAACGCCGGTGCCGCCGGCAATCCGGAGACGATCAAGCGCCTGACCCCGCAGGTGATGCGCCTGCTGATCGACGAACGCCTGCAGATGCAGGAGGCCAAGCGCCTGGGCATCACGGTGTCCGCCTCCGAGATCGAGGACGCGATCAAGCGCATCGCCGAGCAGAACCGGATGAACGGCCAACAGCTTCAGGAAACCCTGAAGCGGCAGAATGTCCCGGTCTCCACCCTGAAGGATCAAATTCGCGCGCTGCTCGCCTGGCAGAAGGTGATGCAGCGCCGCATCCGCCAGGAGGTGGTCGTCGGCGAGGACGAGATCGACGCGGCGATGGAGCGGCTGAAGGCCAACATCGGCAAGCCGGAGTATCTGGTCGCCGAGATCTTCCTGGCGGTGGACAGCCCCGACCAGGACGACGAGGTGCGCCGCAATGCCGAGCGTCTGGTCGAGGAGGTGAAGCGCGGTGGCAACTTCGCCGCGCTGGCCCGCCAGTTCTCGCAGTCGGCCGGTGCCGCGTCGGGCGGCGATCTCGGCTGGGTGCGCAGCGGCGAACTGTCGCCCGAGGTCGACAAGGCCCTGGCCGGGATGCGCGGCGGGCAGCTGTCGGCGCCGATCCGCACCGCCACCGGCTACCATATCCTGCTGGTCCGTGGCCAGCGGCCCTTCGGCAGCAGCGGCGGCGAAGTTCCGATGCCGGTCGCCCAGCCGCCGGCGCCCCGTCCGCAGGCGCGGCCCGACGTGGCCAAGGCGACGGTCAACATGAAGCAGATCATCATTCCGATCGAGTCCAAGGAGCAGGCCAAGGCCGTCAAGGAACAGGCCGAGAAGCTGCGCAAATCGATCAAGAGCTGCGGGGACTTCCAGGCCCGCGCCAAGGAAACCGGCATGCCGGAATCGGGCGACATGGGCACCATGCGGGTCAAGGACATGGCGCCGGGCCTGCAGAACCTCGCGCTGGGCATCCCGCTGGGGCAGGCCAGCCCGGTGCTGATGAGCCCGGCCGCCGCGGTGATCCTGATCGTCTGCAAGCGCGACGTGCCGATGATCCAGCCGCCGCCGCAAGCCCAGCCGGCTCCGCCGCCGCCGCCGGCTCCCACTCCGATCAAGGAGGTGAAGCTGCCCGGCCGCGACGAGATCGAACGCGAGTTGATCGCCGAGCGGGCGGAGCTGCTGTCGCGCCGCTACCTGCGCGATCTGCGCCGCACCGCCTTCATCGAGACGCGCCTGTGACCGCCGCCCCGCCGGACAGCCTGCCGCTGGCCCTCACCATGGGGGAGCCGGCCGGCATCGGCGGGGACATCACGCTGAAGGCCTGGGCGGCCCGGCACGAGGCCGGCTTGCCGCCGTTCGTCGTCCTCGACGACCCTGCGCGGCTGGCGGCACTGGCCGCTGGTCTCGGGTTGCCGGTGCCGGTCCAGGCGGTGTCGTCGCCTGACGAGGCCGTGGCGCTGTTCGACCGCGCGCTGCCGGTTCTGCCGGTGGGGCTCGGCACGACCGTCGTCGCCGGCAAACCGGACCCTGCCAACGGTGCGGCGGTGATCGCCAGCATCGACCGGGCGGTTGCCCTGGTGCAGGGGGGGCAAGCGGCAGCCGTGGTCACCAACCCGATCCAGAAATCCTCGCTCTACGCTGCCGGCTTCCGCCATCCCGGCCACACCGAATATCTGGCGCATCTGGCCGGCCTGACAGATGAGCCGATCATGATGTTGGCGGCGGCCGACCTGCGGGTGGTGCCGGTGACCATCCATGTCTCCGTGCGCGATGCGGTGACCCTGCTGACCACTGAGGCCATCGTCCATGCCGGCCGGGTCACAGCGGCCTCGCTGGCGCGTGATTTTGGCATCGAGCGGCCACGGCTGGCCGTCGCCGGGCTCAACCCCCATGCGGGGGAGGGCGGGGCGATGGGCCGCGAAGAGATCGACATCATCGAGCCGGCCATCGCCATCCTGCGCGCGGACGGCATCGACGTCTCCGGCCCGCGCCCGCCCGACACCATGTTCCACGCCGCCGCCCGCCGCGGCTATGACGCTGCGTTGTGCATGTACCACGATCAGGCGCTGATCCCGGTGAAGACGGTGGATTTCGACGGCGGCGTGAACATCACGTTGGGTCTGCCCTTCGTCCGCACCTCGCCCGATCACGGGACCGCGCTGGACATCGCCGGAACGGGCACCGCCAATGCGACGAGCCTGATCGCTGCGCTGAAAACGGCCGATCGGATGGCGCGGAACCGGCGGCGGACGAGCGCTCCTTAAGCAGGGCACTGCTGTAAATCTCTGCCGCAAATGAAAAAGGAGCGCTCGTGCGCTCCTTTTTCATGGACTCTCTTCCGGTGCGATCAGCCCCGGTCGTCGGGATCGTACATCGTCGGCCCACCCTGTTGGTCGTGGTGGGACGGCGCCTGCTCGCGGTGATGGTGGGTGCGGGCGATGAAGGGCGCCAGTTCCTGGAGTTCGATGAAGTTGTCGGCCTGACGGCGCAGTTCGTCGGCGACCATCGGCGGCTGCGAGCGGACGGTGCTGACGACGCTGAAGCGCACGCCC
Source organism: uncultured Azospirillum sp. (assembly GCF_946480385.1). The sequence continues at coordinate 20,389 of NZ_CAMLJP010000016.1, read as the reverse complement.
TTGCGCTGCACCGCTTCCACCAGCCGGCGGAAGTCGCCGTCGCCGGAGAAGAGCAGGATGTGATCGACATGGTCGGCCATCTCCATCACGTCGATGGCCAGCTCGATGTCCATGTTCCCCTTGATCTTGCGCCGGCCTGATGCGTCGGTGAATTCCTTGGTCGGCTTGGTCACCATGGTGTAGCCGTTGTAGTCGAGCCAGTCGACCAGCGGACGGATCGGGGAGTATTCCTGATCCTCGACCAGCGCGGTGTAGTAGAAGGCGCGAACCAGCCGACCTTCCCCGGCAAACCCGTCACGCAACCTTTTGTAATCAATGTCGAAGCCCAACGAACGCGCCGCAGCGTAGAGGTTGGCGCCGTCAATGAACAGAGCGAGACGCTCTTCCTTGTAAAACAACTTGCTGACATCACGCGGCAAAGTCGAATTGCGGTCCAATGCCAGGATCCTTCCATCGTTGCTTGTGAAAAAATGTATGGATTACGCGGAAAGGCCCACGTTCCAATTTTGAAATCTAGTGTATTGAACGCAAACATACAAGGGGGCAGCGTCCGCCGACTGTTTCGGAACACCACGTTGATGTATAGGGACATTCCTGGGGACGTTCCTCTGGCGCAATGCAGCAACGCTGTCGTTCGCGCTTGCACCTATCGGGCCACATCCATATAGTCTAGAGCCTCCTATGACTCCGGAGTTCGTCTGGCATGGCCCGCGTTACCGTTGAAGATTGCGTCCTGAAGGTTCCGAACCGTTTCGAGCTGGTCATGATGGCCGCCCAGCGCGCCCGCGAGGTTGCGAGCGGGGCTCCGCTGTCGATCGACCGCGACAACGACAAGAACCCGGTCGTGGCGCTCCGCGAGATCGCGGACGAGACGGTGTCGCTGGACTATCTGAAGAACGCCCTGATCAAGGGCCATCAGAAGCATGTCGAGCCGGACGAGCCTGAGGAAGAGATCGTCGAGCTGATGGCCGGCGAGAACGACTGGGCCGCGCGCGGCAACACCTCGCTGGGCGACGAAGACGGCATGAGCGAGAGCGACGGCGAGGAGCTGGGCGAAGAGGACGACATCGCCGCGGACATGGATGCCGAGCCGGGCGCTGGTTTCGCCATGACCGAGGATCCCGACGGAGACCTCTGATTCTGGACAACGACCGCAGAACACGGAGGGGGCTCCACGCCCCCTCGCCGAAGAATGGGGTGGGGAGCATTCGGCTCCCTTTCGGTTCGCTCAGGACCACCACGCACACATTTGAGGCGCCGCGCGCGCCGGGTCGGGCCGCATGATCCGGCAATACGAGCTTGTCGAGCGCGTCAAGGCGTATGATCCCTCGGCCGACGAGGATCTGCTCAACCGCGCCTATGTCTACTCGATGAAGGCGCATGGATCGCAGACGCGCGCGTCGGGCGATCCCTACTTCCTCCATCCGCTGGAGGTCGCCGGCATCCTGACCCAGATGAAGCTGGACGCCGGCACCATTGCCACGGCGCTGCTTCACGACACGGTCGAGGACACCGTCGCCACGCTTGAAGACATCGAGCGGGTGTTCGGCAAGGAAATCGCCCGGCTGGTCGATGGCGTCACCAAACTGTCGCGGCTGGAGCTGAACAGCGAGCAGGCCAAGCAGGCGGAGAATTTCCGCAAGCTGGTCATCGCGATGTCGGAGGACATCCGTGTCCTGCTGGTGAAGCTGGCCGACCGGCTTCACAACATGCGCACGCTGTTCCACCTGAAAAAGCCGGAAAAGCGCCGCCGCATCGCCCGCGAAACCATCGAAATCTACTCGCCCTTGGCCGAGCGCATCGGCATGCACAAGATCAAGGACGAGCTGGACGATCTTGCCTTCGCCGAACTGAACCCCGACGCGCGCGACAGCATCCTGGCCCAGCTGGCCCGCCTGCGCAGCGAGGGCGAAAACCGCGTCCAGACCATCATCACCGAGCTGCGCGAGCTGCTGGCATCCGAAGGGCTGCCGGACGTGTCGGTGACCGGCCGCGAGAAGTCGGCCTATTCGATCTGGCGCAAGCTGCAGCGCAAGAATGTCAGCTTCGAACAGCTGTCCGACATCATGGCCTTCCGCATCACGGTCGGCACCGTCGGCGAATGCTATCAAGCGCTTGGCATCGTGCATGCGCATTACCCGGTCGTGCCGGGGCGCTTCAAGGACTACATCTCCACGCCCAAGCCCAACGGCTACCGCAGCCTGCACACCGGCGTGATCGGTCCCGGCCGCAACCGGATCGAGGTGCAGATCCGCACCCAGGACATGCACGAGATCGCCGAGCTGGGCGTTGCCGCCCACTGGGCCTACAAGCAGGACCACCAGCCGCGGCCGACCGGCGGCGAATACCGCTGGCTGCGCGAGCTTCTGGACATCCTGGAGCATGCGCAGAAGCCGGAAGAGTTCCTGGAACACACCAAGTTGGAGCTGTTCCAGGATCAGGTCTTCTGCTTCACGCCGAAGGGCGATCTGATCGCGCTGCCGCGTGGTGCCACGCCGGTCGACTTCGCCTATGCCGTCCACTCGCAGGTCGGTGACCATTGCGTCGGCGCCAAGATCAACGGCCGCATGCTGCCGCTGCGCACCCAGCTGCAGAACGGCGATCAGGTCGACATCGTCACCTCCAAGGCGCAGACGCCGGTTCCTGGCTGGGAGCGCTTCGTCGTCACCGGCAAGGCCCGCGCCCGCATCCGCAAGTTCCTGCGCACCCAGCAGCGCGCCCAGTATATGGAACTGGGCCGCGGCATGCTGATGCGGCAGTTCAAGTCGGAAGGCTACGAGTTCACTGAAAAGGCTCTGGAAGCCGCCACCAAGATCTTCCAGCAGCCGACGGTGGACGATTTGATGGCCGGTGTCGGCTCCGGCCTGCATTCGGTGCGCGAAGTTTTCCACGCCGTCTTCCCCGGCCACAAGGCGCAGGCCGCCCCCGCCGTCCGCGAGACGGAGGAGAGCGCGCCGAAGCCGAAGGCGAAGAACCGCAAGGAATCGGCGCTGCCGATCCGCGGCCTGATCCCGGGCATGGCCGTGCATTACGCCCGCTGCTGCCACCCGCTGCCCGGCGACCGCATCGTCGGCATCGTCACCACCGGCAAGGGCGTGACGATCCACACCATCGACTGCGAGACGCTGGAAAGCTTCCACGAATCGCCGGAACGCTGGATCGACGTGTCGTGGGAGACCGGCCCGGATTCGCCGGAGGAGCATGTCGGCCGCATCAGCGTCGTTATCGCCAATGAACAGGGCTCGCTCGGCACGCTGTTCACGGTGATCGGCAAGAACCAGGGCAACGTCATCCATCAGAAGATCACGAACCGCAGCACCGACTATTTCGAGCTGCTGATCGACATCGACGTGAAGGATGCCAAGCACCTGACCAACATCATGGCCGCCCTGCGCGCGACCCCGGCCATCCATTCGGTGGAGAGGGCGCGGGGGCGGTGACGCTCCCGCCGGCACGCAGCAGGGTCGCAGCGCCAGGATGCCCTATGATGGTGTGCGATGGGAGAACAGGACATGCGGCTCGATAAGCTGCTCCTGCGGTTTTCGGTTGCTGCCTTATGCTTGACGCCACTTCATGGTGCCTACGCGGACAACGGGGAAAAGTTGTTCGTGGAGAGATGCGCCATGTGCCACGGGGCGGATGCGAAGGGCTCGGGCCCGCTGGCGCACAAGAGCAACCCTCCGACCCCCGATTTGACGACGCCGGCCTTCAGGAAGCGCTTGGCCGACTATCCCGGCGTCATCGTGTCGTCGATCATCCTGCGGCCAAACGGGGATTTGATCCCGAGGACACTGAAGGAAAATGGGTATCGGGTGCCGCCGCATGCATGGACCGTCAAGGATTTCCGCGATCTGAACGACTACATGAACGACCTGATCCGCAAATCCAGGTAAGGAAATCCGTCGCCACCTGGGCCGTCTTTCCCGTCCCGCCATTCGGTCCGGCAGAGGCGGAGACGGTAAATTCCCTGTCATCCGCGATTGCCTCGGTCGGTTCGGCGTGACGGATGGCGGACGCACCGCTATATAGACGGAATCGCTCCCGCCCGTTCCGGCGGGCGGCGGCGCTTTGGAGTCCTTGCATGTCCCGTTTCCTGCGCCTCGGCGTGAACATCGACCATGTGGCGACCGTCCGCAACGCGCGCGGCGGGGCGCATCCCGATCCCGTGCGGGCGGCGAGGCTGGCCATCGAGGCCGGGGCCGACGGGATCACGGCGCATCTGCGCGAGGACCGCCGCCACATCGTGGATCGCGACATCGACCGGCTGATGGCCGAGATCGACCGTCCGCTGAACCTGGAAATGGCGGCGACCGACGAGATGCTGGCCATCGCGCTGCGCCACAAGCCGCACGCCGCCTGCCTCGTTCCGGAAAAGCGCACCGAGGTCACCACCGAAGGCGGGCTGGACGTGATCGGCCAGCATGACCATCTGGTCCGCCCGGTCGGCGAGCTGAGTGCGGCCGGCATCCGCGTCTCGCTGTTCATCGATCCGGAACCGGCGCAGCTCGACGCCGCCAAGCGGCTCGGCGCTCCGGTGGTGGAACTGCACACCGGCGCCTATTGCGATGCCCACGACGCTGCGGCGCGCGAGGCGGAGTTGGCGCGCATCGTCCGCGCCGCCGCCCATGCCGAGGCGATCGGGCTGGAATGCCATGCCGGCCATGGCCTGAACTACGACACCGTCGGTCCGGTGGCGGCGATCCAAACCATCGTCGAACTGAACATCGGCCATTTCCTGATCGGCGAAGCCATCTTCGTCGGGCTGACCAACTCGATCGCCCGCATGCGCAAGGCCATGGACACGGCGCGGAACGCAGCGGTGCCCGCCTCATGATGATGTCCGGCACCATCCTCGGCATCGGCAACGACCTGATCGACATTCGGCGGGTGGAAAAGTCGCTGGAGCGTTTCGGCAAGCGCTTCATCGACCGCATCTTCACCGAGGTCGAGCAGGCCAAGTCGGAACGCCGCGCCGGTTCCGCTGCGAAGAACAACGCCCGCGCCTCGACCTATGCCAAGCGCTTCGCCGCCAAGGAGGCATGCTCCAAGGCGCTCGGCACCGGCTTCCGCGACGGGGTGTTCTGGCGCGACATGGGGGTGGTCAACCTGCCGTCCGGCCAGCCGACCATGCACCTGACCGGCGGGGCATTGGCCCGGCTGGAGGCGATGACGCCGCCGGGCATGCGCGCCCGCATCCATGTGACGCTGACCGACGAATACCCGATGGCCGAGGCCTTCGTCGTCATCAGCGCCGAACCGATCGAGTCCGCCTTACCTGAGTCAACAATGCCCACAAATACGGCGAACCCAGAATGACCTTTCAGAAAGAAACGGCGTCCAGCGCCAAGACCAAGGAATCCGGGTTCGCCGAGACCGTCAAGACGGTGATCTTCGCCGTGCTGATCGCCTTCGGCGTGCGGACATTCGCCTTTGAGCCGTTCAACATCCCGTCCGGGTCGATGATCCCGACATTGCTGATCGGCGATTACCTATTCGTGTCGAAATACAGCTACGGCTACAGCAAATACACGGTCGGCTTCGGCCTGCCACTGTTCGAGGGCCGCATCTTCGGCTCCATGCCAGAGCGGGGCGACGTGGCGGTGTTCAAGCTGCCGCGCGACAACAAGACCGACTACATCAAGCGGGTGATCGGGCTGCCGGGCGACACGATCCAGATGATCGGCGGCATCCTGCACATCAACGGCCAGCCGGTGAAGCGCGAGCGGATCGAGGATTACGTCACCACCGATCCGCTGGGCCGCAGCATCCGCACGGCGCAGTTCATCGAGACGCTGCCGAACGGCCGTACCCACCGCATCATCGAGGAATCGGACAACGGCCCGCTCGACAACACGCCGGTGTTCAAGGTGCCGGCCGGCCATCTGTTCATGATGGGCGACAACCGCGACAACTCGCTGGACAGCCGCGTGCCGTCGCAGGTCGGCTTCGTTCCCATCGAAAACATGGTGGGCCGTGCCGAATTCCTGTTCTTCTCGCTCGACGAGGGCACGCGCTTCTACGAGATCTGGCGCTGGCCGGTCGATCTGCGCTTCAGCCGTCTGTTCAACGGAGTCCGGTAAGTGTCCACCGTCACCAAGGCGCCTGCCGACGCGGGCGCCGGCTCCGAACCCGAGGCCGATGGCGCCGTCCAATCCGCGGACGTCGCCGGCCTCGCGCGTGCGCTGGGATATGAGTTTTCCAACCCGTCGCTCCTGCGCGACGCGGTCACCCACCCCAGCCTGATGGGGCTGGAACGGGCCGGCCGCAAGTCGCACAAGGGGCCGGGCATCGCCTATGAGCGGCTGGAGTTCCTGGGCGACCGCGTCGTCGGGCTGGTGGTCGCGCAATGGCTGCTGGAGCGTTATCCGAACGAGCGCGAAGGCGCGCTGGCCAAGCGGCATGCCGCGCTGGTTCGCCGGGAATCGCTGGGCCGCGTCGCCGACGCCATCGGGCTGGGTGCCTATCTGCGCCTGTCGCCGGCGGAAGCGCAGAGCGGCGGGCGGGAGAACCGCACCATCCTGGGCGATGCCTGCGAGGCGGTGCTGGGCGCCATGTATCTCGACGGTGGGCTGGAGCCGGTGACGCGCTTCGTCCGTGAGGCGCTTGCCAGCGAGATCGACAAGGCGACGCCGCCGCCGCTGGACAGCAAGACGACGTTGCAGGAATGGGCGCAGGGGCGCGGAAAGCCGCTGCCCCGTTATGAACTGATCGAACGCAGCGGCCCGGCGCACGAGCCGCTGTTCGTGGTTGCGGTGCATGTCGCGGGAATGGAGCCGGTCAGCGGCTCCGGCTCGTCGAAGCGCATCGCGGAAAAGAAGGCGGCCAGCGCTTTGCTGCGCCAGGTGGGAGTACAGGTCGATGACTGACGGTCGCGACGACATCGACAAGACCAAGATTCAGCCCGGTTCCGAGGCTGTGGAGCCGACACCGGAGTCCGTGGCCCCGGAGTCCATGAAGGACGACGAGGCGCTCGACCATGAGAGCGTTGGCGGCGAGGACGCCGAAGACTTCGACGACGAAGACGGCGATTACGAGGACGACGAGTACGAGGATGATGAGGACGCTCCGCGCGGGCAGCCTATCTCCGTGCTGCCGCCCCTGCCGACGATGCCGGACCATCCGCGCTGCGGCTTCATCGCGTTGGTCGGCGCGCCCAATGCCGGCAAGTCGACGCTGCTGAACGCGATGATCGGCAGCAAGGTGTCGATCGTCAGCCCGAAGGTGCAGACCACCCGCACCCGCGTGCTGGGCATCACCATCCAGGGCGATGCCCAGATGATCTTCGTCGACACCCCCGGCATCTTCAAGCCGAAGCGCCGGCTGGACCGCGCCATGGTTGCGGCGGCCTGGCAGGGAGCCGAGGATGCCGACGTGATCGGCGTTCTCTATGACGTGTCGCGCCGCTCCATCGACGAGGACACCCGCAGCATCGTCGCCCGGCTGAAGGAGCAGGGCCGCGAGGCGATCCTGATCCTGAACAAGATCGATCTGGTGAAGCGCGACGTCCTGCTGGGCATCGCCGACGCTTTCCGGCAGGAGGGGATCTTCTCCGACATCTTCATGGTGTCGGCCTCGACCGCCGACGGCGTCGCCCATCTGAAGAGCTTCCTGGCCGACCGCCTGCCGGATGGCCCCTGGCACTTCCCGGAGGACCAGATCTCCGACATGCCGATGCGCCTGCTGGCAGCGGAGATCACCCGCGAGAAGCTGTTCCTGCAACTGCACCAGGAGCTTCCCTATTCCGCCACGGTCGAGACCGAGGTGTGGGAGGAGTTCGACGACGGGTCGGTGAAGATCTCGCAGGTCATCTTCGTGCAGCGTGAAAGCCAGAAGGCGATCGTGCTGGGCAAGGGCGGCCAGCGGATCAAGGCTCTCGGCTCCACCGCCCGCCGTGAGCTAACGGAGATGCTGGAGCGCCGCGTTCACCTGATCCTGTTCGTGAAGGTGCGCGAGGGCTGGGTCGACGATCCGGAACGCTATTCGGCCTGGGGGCTGGATTTCGGGGCGTCCTGAACGACGAAGGCCCTCTCCCGCGGGAGAGGGCCTTTTCCATTCTGGGGCCGGTGGAAAGCCTCAGGCGGCCAGTAGGCGCAGATGGCCGTCGAAGTCGTCCAGCGCGCGCATCAGTTCCATCATCGCTTGGTCGGCTTGGGCGCGGGCGAAGGGCCAGGCGTCGTCATCGGCCATATGGGTGGCCTCGATGCGGGCGATGGCGCGATTGTTCAGGCCGCGGAGGCGGTCGAGCGTGCGCTCCCACGTCTCTCGCCGGTCGCTGTCCGCACGCTCCACCATGGATCGCAGGGTTTCCATGCGGTCGGTGGCGCGCAGCACGAGATCACGGCTCAACGTGTCGAAGGCTTGCCGGTTGCGGCGGCTCATGAGATGTCCTCCTTTGATCCTCAACCGTTTTTGACCTCTCGGCAGGCTGGCAGGATAGCCCCGCGCCGATACTGCGCAAACGCACCGGAAGCGCAGTCGTCACAGCCTCTTTGGGAGAAGCGGCAACGATTTTGCAGTGCGATTTAGCAGTTGCGGGATATCAGGCCGAATCCAAATCCCGCCGGGTTGCCCCGGCCCGAAAAGGACAAGGCAAACCCGGTGGCCGAGGAAGTCTTCCTGGTTGGATTGCGTTTCCTCCAGGGCCGGTTTCATCCGGCCCGTTGGCGCTTTTTATACGCCGCCTTTTTGACGACGTTCTTTTGTTTTGGTGACGCTTTTGTGCCGGATTGGCAGGGCAGGGTCAATCCGCCCAAAAATCATAGATGGCGCGCAATCTGTCGCAGCCTAAAGGCGAGGTTGTACCCCTCAAACCGGGCAGAAAGTCGGAAGTGGTAGAGCGTTCGTGCGTGTGGTCACTCGGCCGCAACGGCGTAGGCGGGGATGGTTTCGGCATTGGCCGGCTCCGGCATCGCCATGCCGCAGCAGGGGGCGGCCACCGGCGTCGCGGCAATGGCGGCCTGTTGGGCCATGACGGCGCGGTGCTCGCTGGCCATGCTGCGCATGGTGGGCACGCATTTGCCGCATTGGACTTGGCAATTGTGATGGCGGAACACCGAGGCCGGGGTCGTGGCGCCTTGATCCAGCGCGGCCTTGACCTTCTTGTCGTTCAACGCATGGCAGATGCAGACGTACATTAGCCCTCGGCGACGGTAGGTTGCGGAGCGTATCCTGCGTCCAGCAATAGCTGAGAGTGAGAATCGTTGTCAATGCCGCTATTGCGAACCGATCGCATATAAGAGCTTTCGCGACGCTTTGTCACAACCCCCTTCGCGCCCGTTCGAAAGGGGGGGCCAGCATCCTTGCGCTTGCATTCGGCGGCCGGCGGCGGTAGCCCGTGGGGCATGGACGACAGCACCCCCAAAAACGCCCCCGATAATGCCCCGCAGCCCTCACCGGGCGCGGTGGTGACCCCGCTTGGCCAGACGGTCTATCTGGCGGCGGACGGCTTTCTCGACGATCTGGTGGCGGAGTTGGGGGAGGTTGCGTCGGTCGACGGCCGGCTGGTCTTCGTCGACGGCCCGGCCCGGCCGGCCGCCTGGGCGCAGAACATCTGGTACGACCCGGTGCGGATCGAATTTTCCTCGATCAAGGGCGGTGCCAAGGCTCTGCGCGGGATCCAGCGCAATTGGGCTCTGTGGTCGCAGCGGCATCACCGCCGCGCCGCCCTGATCCAGGAGAACCTGCCGCACGTGTCGGCCAAGCCGGTGGTCTTTCCGTCGCCCCTGCCAACGGCGCCGCTGGGCTCCTGGACGCTGACGGACGAGTTCACCATCATCGCCGCCGCGCGCTGCTCCAGCCCCTTCCGCAACGGCGAGGTGACCTTCGTCGAGAACCGCACGGTGCCACCCAACCGCGCCTATCTGAAGCTGTGGGAGGCGCTGACCCTGTTCGGGGAGCAGCCGGGGCCGGGCGACCGCTGCCTCGACCTCGGCGCCTGTCCGGGTGGCTGGACCTGGGTGCTGCACGAACTGGGGGCGTCGGTGGTCAGCGTCGACAAGGCGCCGCTCGACCCCGCCATCGCCGCCCTGCCGCGGGTGGAAATCCGCCAGGAAAGCGCCTTTGGCCTGAAGCCGGCGGCGGTCGGCCCGGTGGACTGGCTGTGCTGCGACGTGATCTGCTACCCGACCCGGCTGCTGCGGCTGGTGAAGGAGTGGATGGACAGCGGGCTGGCAAAGCGCTTCATCTGCACGCTGAAGTTCCAGGCGGAAACCGACCACGAAACCGCCCGCGCCTTCGCTGCCATCCCCGGCGGCCGGGTGATCCACCTGCACCACAACAAGCATGAACTGACCTGGATGTGGCCGGCGCAGTGAGCGCCGCCCCTTCGCCCATTTCCCTCAGGCCAGCGCCCGCCCTTCGGCATAGCCGAAGCTGACATAATGCTGCCGGGCGCCGGACAGGCTGCCGCCGACGGCGGCGTTGACGTCCGGGTTGGCGGCCAGATAGGCGGCGGCGTTGAATCTGCCGAGAGACCTTCCCTCGAAACGGCCGAACTGGATGTAATGCAGTTCCACGGCCTCGCGGTTGTTGCCGAAGGCGGCGATCAGGTCGGGATTGCTGGCTTCGTAGGAGAGCGTGTCGAACAGGCTGGAGTTGCGGCCCTCGCGATAGCCGAAATCAATGAAGTGACGGGTCGCCGCAGTGGCATCGGTTCCGAAGGCCGACATCAGATCGCCATAGCCGGCCAGATAATTGTAGGGGTCGAATCCACTCAGGCTGCGACCTTCGTAAACGCCGGAGTTGGCGAGATGCTGCGCTGCCGCCGCCGTGTCGGTGCCGAACGCGGCGATCAGGTCGCCATTCGACGCGATGTAGCGCAGGGTGTCGAAGCTGCCGGACACAGTGGCCGACAGCGCGCTGCTGCTGTCGAAAAAGCGCAGATACTCGATGTTGGTCAGGATGTCGGTGCCGTTGGCGCCGTTGACGATGTACCGGCTGCTGTCCAGCTGTTGAATGCTGTATTGCGCGCGGCTGCCGCTGAACATGACCGTATCGGTGCCGGCGCCGCCGTCCAGCACGTCGCCCAGGCTGTTGACGGTGAAGCTGTCGTTGCCACTGCCGCCGATCGCCTGCTGAATTTTCGTGCCGTAGGCAAGCGCCAGAAAGGTGGTGGAGCCGGCGCTGCTGAACTGTCCGTCGCGCAGATCCAACGACAAGGATGCCGTCTGGGCGCTACCGTTCAGGCTGTTGTGCCCGTTGGGATCCCAAAGGGTAATGAAGCTGCCGGTGTTCAGCGTATAGCTGTTGTCGCCGGGGGCGGCCGCCATGTTGGCGCCGTAGAGATACTGGATCGCCGCGATGTCATAGAGGCTGGGGCCGGTCAGATAGGTGCCGGACGGCAGGGCGTCGCTGTCGTTGTAGGACATGATGCTATAGGCATAATTGTCCTCAGCCGACGACAGGTACGGACCCTCCGTCCCCTCGTCCGATCCGGCATTGTAGTTGCCGGGGTGCTTCAGGCCCAGCGCATGGCCGATCTCGTGGATGATCGTCATGTAGCCGTAGCTGCCCGCCGTCGGGTTGGTGTTCGTGGAACTGTCGTTGGCCAGGAACACCTGACCGCCCTGGCTGGCGGTGGAGGGGTAATAGGCATAGGCCGCCGACTGGCCGTACTGACGGTTGGTGCCGAAGGCGACGTCCGCGGCGGTGGGGTTGGTGATCTCGGTGAAGGTGATGTTGGCGACTGTGCTCCAGGCCGCCAGCGCCTGCCGGACGGCAGCCTGCTGGGCGCTGTTCATGGCGGCGAAACCCGCGGCGTCGGCGGTGGAGATTTGCCGCGCGCTGGTCAGGAAGCCATAGGTCACGGTCACGGCGGCGCCGACGGAACTCCCGTTCAGCACGGTGCCGTTGTTGCCCCAATGCGGCGTCCCGCTGGCGAGCAGGGCGGAAATGCTGGCGGTCAGCGCAGACTGGCTCATGGACGCTCGGTTCTCGCGGCGGTCGTTGAGGTTGTCCAGAGGGATTCCGGACTACCGCTTATACGAAATACGAGCAAGGTCTCCAGCGCAACAGGTCAGGCACGGCGCAGTGCAAGTTCGATGGACGGACGCAGCATCGAGGCGGCGGCATGGCCGATCTCCACCGCCTCCGCTGCGCGGTCGAACTCCAGGATGCCGATATGGGCCAGCCGCGGCGCGATCAGCACGTCCGGCGGTTCGCCGGCCAGCCGCGAGCGGGTGATGCGGTCCTGCATGATGTCGATGGATCCCGCCATCACCTCAAGGGCGTTCGGCATCGGCTTGTGGGCCTGGGCGTCGTCGATCTGATCGGCCAGGAAACGGGTCCGCCGGGTGGGCTTGCGGCCAAGCCAAGTGGAGATCTGGCTGGTCAGCTGAGAAAAGGCGGGCGAGCCGGCATCGCCGCCGGCGACCATCGGCTCCGGCACCTTGGCCGACACCGCCCTGGCTCCTTCCGGTTTGCCGCGGCCGTTCGGCCGGCCCAGCGGCGACAACTCGCTGTTCAAATTGACCGCCACCACCACGTCGGCCCCGAGGGCCCGGCACAGCGAGACCGGCACCGGATTGACCAGCGCGCCGTCGACCAGCAGGTGATGGTCGCGCCGCACCGCCGGAAACAGGCCGGGCATGGCGGCCGACGCCAGCACCGCCGACATCAGCGGGCCGTCGCGCAGCCACATCTCGCGCCCGGTCGACAGGTCGGTGGCGACGGTGGCGAAGGGCAGGGGCAGGTCTTCGATTAGGACGTTGCTGCGTTCGTTGTCGAAGCGGCCGAACGCCTTCTCGGCGGCGACCAGACCGCCGCGGCGGAAGGTGAGGTCGATGATGCCCAGCATGCCCAGCCAGCCCATCTTCTGCGCCCAGGACTGCAACTCGTCCATCTGGTCGGTCAGATAGGCGGCTCCGACCGCCGCCCCGATGGAGGTTCCGCAGATGATGTCGGGCTTGATCCCGATCTCCTCCAGCGCACGCAGGACGCCGATGTGCGCCCAACCGCGCGCGGCGCCGCTGCCCAGCGCAAGCCCGATCTTCAGGTCGGTTCCCTTCGCCATCCGCTACCCCCGTCAGTGCCCCCACGAGAGTCCGATAACGGATCGGAGGCTTGATCTAGAGCTTATCATCTAGGCATCGCCGCCCGGTATCGGAAGCTGCCTGAAGTGGCACGCCACCGGAGTGCCGGCGATCGCCGTAGGTGAAATGGCAAATGACGAAAATTTATCCAATCTTTGACCTGGATCATCGGACGCAGGGGCGTGACTGTGGCATTTCTGTGCCAGTACGAAGGTATGATCGTCATCCCAGCTGATTTTAACCATGCGTCAACTGGACCCGATGCAATTTCGTTGCGTTGCAGTGTAGTCCCCGAACCCGGAAGGCTCGCCATGGCCGACGAACTGAAAAGCTTCAGAAAGGACTGGAAACGCTGGTCGACCGCGGAGCGGCTGATTGCCGTCACCCTGCTGGTCCTGGCGGCGCTTCTTGGTGCCCCGGCCGCCGCCGGGCTGTTCTGAGCCCAGTCCTGCCCCAATACGGTCGCATGGGCCACACTGTGGCGCGCCCGCAACTTCGGCGGCGCCATGGGAACTGCGGTATGGTCCTCTTTACGGGCTATTAACCCTCGCGACCCTAGGCTTGGTCGGCTCGGACAGTTCCTGGGACGGTTGGGCGCCACGATCGGACGGAGCGTCGAACCTCCGCCGCAAGGGCACTCGACGGGCGCTCGCTGGAGGGCGCGGACCGGGGTGGTTCCGGCATATTCCGCCAAGGCCTTGCCCCTTTCGCTGGACACGCCCGATGACCTTCTCCGCCCAATCCGCCGTGACGGAACAGAAGCTTCTGAGACAGCGCCTCGACTCCGCCTTCGCGGAAGCCGCGACGCCGCTGTCGCGCGACGAGGTGACGGACATCGTCCGCAACATCCTGGGCAGCATGGATGGCGACATCTCCGCCACCGACCTGCGCCTCTACAAGGAGGTCGTGGACCTCGCCAAGTTCATCGAGACGGCCAAGCAGGAAATCGCGGCGCTGCAGCCGGCCGAAATCCGCGACGAGCATATCCGCACCGCAACTGACGAGCTGGATGCGGTGATCGGCGCGACCGAGAAGGCGACCTTCGCCATCTTCGACGCCTGCGACGCCATCGGCGCCATCGCCGGCCAGACGGACGCGGACAACTCGGCGAAGCTGAACGACCAGATCACCAAGATCTACGAGGCATGCAACTTCCAGGACATTACCGGCCAGCGCATCAGCAAGGTGGTGCGGACGCTGAAGCACATCGAATCGAAGGTCGACATGATCGTCGCCGCCTTCGGCAGCGAAGTGCGGCAGAACCACGCCCCGCGGCTGGCCAAGCTGGCGGCCGAGGGCGCGGAGGCCGCAGTCCATTACGAGCCGATGACCGAGGAAGAGGCGGACAAGCAGCTTCTGCACGGGCCGCAGATGCCGGGCAACGCCATGGACCAGGACGAGATCGACCGTCTGCTGGCCAGCTTCGACTGACGCCATGCTTCCCGGCGCACCCATCAGCAGGCCCACCGGCGGCCACCCGGCCCAAGGTGCAGGACTGGGGACGGGGAACGCCGGGCTGCCGCCGCTGCGGGTCCCCCGGGTCGGCGGTGTCGGCATTGGTGGGCATGCCAACCCGAACAACGGCAGCATCCTGCTTCTGCTGTCGCTGTTCCTGCTGCTTCTGGTCTTCTTCATCGTGCTGAACGCCAATTCGGTGCAGACGGTGCAGAAGGTGAAGGCGGTCGCCGCCTCGCTGGAGCGGACCTTTCCCAGCTTCGTCATCGACCCGCGCCTGCGCGAGGGCGCCGAACCGGTGGCCTCCCGCGCCGGGACCGTCTTCGCCGTGCAGCGGCTGGAGGATGTCGGCACCCTGTTCGCCACCGCGGTGGCGGTCGCCAAGGTGGAGGTGGTCGCCCCCGGCCAGCTGCTGGAGGTTCGGCTGCCGGCCGACGACCTGTTCGTTCCCGGCACCATGATCCTGCGGCCGGATCGCCAGGGCCTGATCGACCGCGTTGCCGATGCCCTGCGCCAGTCGCGCCAGGGTGAGCGGGTGGAACTGGACGCGCTTCTCGGCATCGGGCCGACGGGCACGCCCAGCCAGCCGCCGGGGCCGGTCGCCCGTGCCGGCGTTCTGGCCCGCGCGCTGGTCGAGGATGGGGCTCCGGTCGGAAACGTCACCATCGGGATCGAGCGTGGTGAGCCGGGCGGCGTGCGCCTGCTGTTCTCCCTGCGCTGGGACGAGGATGGGGCCGCCAAAAAGCCGGACCCCAGGCTGGCTCCCAAGGCAGGGAAGACGGAGGTGCGGAAATGATCCGCATTCCGGGCGTCATCAACAAGACCGGGGCAGCAGGAGCGGATGATCGCGGCGGCCAGCGCAAGACGCTGTGGCTGATCAGCTTCACCGACCTGATCTCCCTGATGCTCGCCTTCTTCGTTCTGATGTATTCGATGAGCGAGCCGGAGGCGGAGCGCTGGACCCGTCTGGCGAAGGGCGTGGCGGAGGCGATCCCCGCCGCGCGGTCGACCGCCAGCACCCCGTCGGACCGGACCGCCGACCCCAGTGCCGCCTTCAACGCCAAGGCGGTGGAGGCCAGGGCGGCCATCGACCTGCATTATCTGGCGGCCCTGCTGGGAAGCCAACTGCGGTCGAATGCGGAACTGGCGGTGGTCGATGTTCGGCGCGAAGATGACCGTGTCGTCATCCGCCTGCCGGGCGAGCGGATGTTCGATCCCACCGGCGCCGCCTTCACCGAGGAGGGGCGGCGGGTGCTGTTCCTGCTCGGCGCCGTCATCGGCCGGATCGGCAACCGGATCGAGTTGGTCGGCCATGCGGAGCATGAGGATGCGACGGGCGGCGTGGCCTGGGAACGCGCGCTGACGCGGGCGGTCGCCGTGTCCGCCGCGCTGCGGGAGACCGGCTATCGCCGCGATCTGGTGGCACGGGCGGTGATGATGCCTGTCGATGGGGCAGGGGGCGCCGGCAACGGGCGCCTGCCGGTGGACATCGTGGTGCGAGAGGAAGGAGCGGATTGAGGTGACGGACCGGACGGCCCAGGAGTGGAAGCGCTGGCTGCGCGGCTGTGCCGCGGCGGTGGCGCTGCTTGCCGTGCCGGTCCTGCTCTCTCCCCTGGCCGCTGACGCCGCCACGGTTCCGGTCCGCGGCGGCACCCACAAGGATTTCGGTCGGCTGGTCTTCGACTGGCCGGGCAAGGTCGATTACACCGCGTCGGTCGAAGGCGACCGGCTGGTCGTCACCTTCACCGACAGCATCGACGCTCCGCTCGACCGTCTGGTGCGGGCTCTGCCCGGTTATCTGACCGCCGGACGGGTCGAGGCGGATGGAAAGACCGTCTCCTTCGACCTGAAGCGCCCGGTCTCGCTGAAAAGCTTCCGCAACGGCAACGCCATCGCCATCGACCTGTCACCGGCCGCACCGCAGACGACCGCCAGGGCGGAGGAGGCGAAGCCGGAAGCCGTGAAGCCCGAACCCGCGAAAGCCGAAGCGGTGAAACCGGTGCCCTCCGCCGGGCGGCTGCGCGTGCGCGGGGCCGACCAGCCGGACCAGAGCCGCCTGACATTCGACTGGCCGTCGCCCGTCGGCTACACGGTCACGCGCGATGGCGCCGCGGTGACGGTCGCCTTCGACAAGGGCGGCACCGCCGACCTGTCGGCGGTTTCCAAGGCGGCATTGCGCAACATCCGGAATGTGGAGGCCTATCGGCGGGCCGACGGTGGGCTGGCGGTGACGCTGGCCGTTCCGCAGGATGCAGAGGTGACCGACAGCGCATCGGGCAAGTCGGTGGTGCTGTCCGTGGGCAACCCTGGCTCCCGCGCCGGCCTGCCCAAGAGCGAGGGCGCGTCGGGAATCCGGGGCAGCGAAGGCGGGCAGGCCAAAGAAGGCGGCAGGGATACGCCGACCACGGCGTCGGCGACTTCCGGTCGTTCGGCCACCGCGGCGAATGCTGCGGCCTCCGCGGCGGCGAATGCCGCGGCGCCTCCCACCACCCCGCCGGCGGAGGCGAAGGCCGCGCCCGCAGCGCCTGCCGATGCCAAGGCCCAGCCGGCGGCGGGTCCGAAGGGACCGGTGCTGACCTTCGACACCGGTGGACCGGCCTCCATCGCCGTCTATCCGCGGGCGGGCCAGCTTTACGTTGTGTTCGACCGGCCGATGCCGATCGGTGCCGGGAAGCTCAGCGGCCCTGGGTCCGAACTGATGGGCGCGGTGGAGCCGGTGCCGGCGACCGGCGGCACCGTGTTCCGTACCAAGATCGGCCCGATGGTGTGGCCGACGGTGGAGCGGCAGGGCACCACTTGGCGCATCCTGTCCTCCGCCCGTCCGGCCAACATGGGCAGCGCCAGCGATCTCAGGGTCGAGCCAGACCCCGACTTCCTTCTCGGCGCCCGGCTGCTGGTGCGCGCGCCCGACGCGGCGAACGTCGTGCAGTTCGCCGATCCCGACGTCGGTGACCGCATCCAGGTCGTCCCGCTGCCCAGTCCGGGGCAGGGCATGCCCGAACCGCACCGGTATCCCGATCTGGAGGTGATGCCGTCCTATCAGGGCGTGGTGGTGCGCCCGATCTCCGACAACGTGACGGTGCGCGCGATCAAGGAAGGGGTGGAACTGACCACCGCCGGCGGCCTGCACCTGTCGCCGGCCGCCGATGCCGGCAACCCCGCGGTCGCGCCGCCACCACCACCGGCATCCGCCCCCCAACCGGTGCCGTCGCAACTGGCCGCGGCGCCGATTCCGCTGAATCCGCCGGCCGGCGGCGCCTCGTCCGCCATGGAGCCGCCGAAGGCGCAGCCCGCCCAGATGCAGGGCCGCCGCCTGTTCAATCTGCCGGCCTGGAAGCATGGGGACCTCGACCATTTCACCGAGGCGCGGCAGGACCTGCAACTGGCCGTCGTCAATGCGCCGGAATCGGACCGGCCAAAGGCGCAGCTCGACCTCGCGCGGTTCTATTTCGCCAACGGGTTTGGGCAGGAGACGCTCGGCATGCTGGACGTGCTGCAGCAGAACCAGCCGGATCTGGAGGGCTGGCCGGAGTTCCGCGCGCTGCGTGGTGCCGCCCGCGTGTTGACCGGCGACCTGGACGGGGCGGAGGCCGACCTGTCGATCCCGTCGCTGGCCGGCAATCCGGAAGCCAACCTGTGGCGCGCCGCCATCGCCGCCGACCGCCGCGACTGGCCCAAGGCGATGGCCGGCTTCAAGGCGTCGGGCTCGATCCTGAACAGCTACCCCGACCCGATGATCGGGAAGCTCGGCCTGCGGGCGGCGGAAGCGGCGCTGGAGACGCGCGACACCGCCACCGCCAAGCGGCTGTTCGATCGGGTGATCGAACACAGCGGCCCGGATCAGGAGGAGAACCCGCAGACGCAATATCTGCGCGGCCTGCTCTTCGCCCAGACCGGCGAGATCGATCAGGCGCGGGAACAGCTGACCGCCGCCTACAACAGCTATGACCGACTCTATCGCGCCAAGGCCGGGCTGGCGCTGACCAATCTGGAGCTGTCGGAAGGCAAGATGTCGCCGACCGCGGCGGCGGAGCAATTGGCCGGCCTGACCTTCACCTGGCGCGGCGACGATCTGGAGATGCAGATCCGCTCCCGCATGGGCGAGGTGCTGATCGCCGGCGGCGAATATGCCAAGGGCTTCAACACGATGAAAGAGACGGCGGCCCTGGTCGCCGACACGCCCAGGGCCGAGGCGATCACCAAGGAGATGTCGCGCATCTTCGCCGACCTGTTCAAGGATGGGGCGCAGCGCTTGCCGACGCTGGACGCGCTGCAGCTTTACGACCAGTTCCGCGAGCTGACCCCGGTGGGCGAGGCCGGCGACGAGATTATCCGGCAGCTGGCGGAACGGCTGATCTCCATCGATCTGCTGAACCGCGCGGCCGATCTGCTGCAGCATCAGGTGGAATACCGCCTGTCCGGCCTGGACAAGGCGCGGGTCGGCACGCGGCTGGCCTCCGTCCGGCTGCTCGACAACAAGCCGGAAGAGGCGCTGAAGGCGCTGGAACTGTCCAATGTCGCCGGACTGCCGGCCGACCTGACGGCCGAACGGCGGCTGATGCAGGCCAAGGCGCTGGCCGAGCTGAACCGCGGCGACGAGGCGATGCAGCTTCTGGCGCAGGACGACAGCACCAACGCCAACCTGCTGCGCGTCGACATCGCGTGGAAGGGTCAGAAATGGGATGCGGCGGCGCTGGCGCTGAACAAGGTGATCGGTCCGCCCCCCGCGACCGGCAAGCCGCTGGATCCCAACATGTCGCAGCTGGTGCTGAACCGGGCGGTGGCGCTGGCGCTGGCCGGCGACGGCAACGGGCTGAACCTGCTGAAGAAGGATTTCGAAGGGTCGATGAAGGGCGGGCCGAATGAGGACGCTTTCCGCATTCTGACCCGCCCCGAACAGGCGATGGGCCTGATCGACGTCGGCACCATCCGCTCCCGCGTCGCGGAAGTGGATATGTTCAAGAAGTTTTTGAAGGAATATCGCGGCGGTAAGCAGGCCGGCGATAAGCCGACCTCATAAGGCGGCGGGACGCCTTGCGGGGGAATGCTGCGCCCCGCCGCCCGCTCCGCGCCGCTGGCCTGGAGCCATTACTTCGGCAGCAGAACCTTGTCGATGACATGGACGACGCCGTTGGACTGTTCGACATCGGCGATGGTCACTCGCGCCATGTTGCCGGAGGCGTCGGCGACCATCACGGCATCGCCGGACTGGGTGAAGGTCAGCGGCATGCCTTCCACCGTCTTCAGCATCGCCTTGCCGTTGCCCTTCTTGATGTCCGCCACGATGTCCCTGGCGTCCAGCTTGCCGGGAACGACGTGGTAGGTCAGCACCTTGGTCAGCTGCGCCTTGTTCTCCGGCTTCAGCAGGGTGTCGACGGTGCCGGCGGGCAGGGCGGCGAAGGCCTCGTTGGTGGGTGCGAAGACGGTGAAGGGACCCTTGCCGTTCAGCGTGTCGACCAGCCCGGCGGCCTTCACGGCGGCGACGAGGGTGGTGTGGTCCTTGGACTGGGACGCATTCTCCACGATGGTCTTGCTGGGGTACATCGGCGCGCCGCCGACCATCTTTTCCATGGCCGCGTTGGCGCAACCGGCAAAAAGAAGGGTGGCGATCGCCACGGTGGCAACCTTCTTCATAGCATTCCCTCTTGTCGGTGAAGGTCCGCTTCCCGCGGACACAACACCGTTACGGGGGAGCTTTTGGTTCAGATCACAGCAGAAGCTGTGCGTGATGCTGATTTTTGTTTGCGCGGAAGAGGTAATGCTTTGGTGGTGCAGTCGCCGTCTCCTGCCGGCTAGAGCTGCACCTGCGTTCCCAGTTCCACCACGCGGTTGGGCGGCAGCTTGAAGAAGTCGGTGGCGCTGACAGAGGTGCGCGACATCACCACGAACAGCTTCTCCCGCCACAG
>NZ_CAMLJP010000015.1 GCF_946480385.1 uncultured Azospirillum sp. | reverse complement strand
AGCCGTTGGGCGAGGAGTTCACCGTGCTGGCCAGCCGCCACGGGCTGGGGCTGCGGGTGGTCGATTGTTCGGCCACGGTGCGCAGCGACCCGACACTGCTGCGGCGCATCCTGCAGAACTACCTCGCCAACGCGGTGCGCTACACCCGCACCGGCCGCATCCTGCTGGGCTGCCGCCGGCGGGGGAATTTCCTGTCGATCGAGGTGTGGGACACCGGGCCGGGCATCCCGGAACACAAGGTGCCGGAAATCTTCATGGAGTTCCGGCAGCTGGACAATGACGGCGACGACCGCGGCAAGGGGCTGGGCCTCGGCCTCGCCATCGTCGAGCGTCTGGCCGGCATCCTCGGCCATACGGTCCAGGTGCGCTCCATGGTCGGGCGGGGCAGCGCCTTCTCCGTCCTGGTGCCGCTGACCGACGAGCCGGTCGCCGCCCGCGCCGTGGTGGTCCGCCCGCGAGGCCGCGACCTGCGCGGCGTGCTGGTGCTGTGCCTGGAGAACGAACCCGCCATCGCCCGCGCTACCGAGGATCTGCTGTCCAGCTGGTCCTGCCGCGTCGTCACCGCCGTCGCCCCCGACCTTGCCCTGGAGAAGCTGGAGGGTCGCACGCCCGACGTGATCCTGACCGACTACCACCTCGACCGCAGCCTGACCGGCGTGGAGGCCCTGCGGACATTGCGCGAACGGTTGGGCAGCGACATCCCCGCGGCGGTCGTCACCGCCGACCGCGACGCCGCCGTGCGCGAGGACATAGAGGCGGCGGGCTGCCGGCTGCTCTACAAGCCGGTGCGGCCGGGCGCGCTAAGGGCGCTGCTGGGACAGTTGCTGGCGGAGGGGCAGCGGATGGCGGGGTGAAAGGCTGAGTTCGCCTCACTCCACCGGCGGCGGCGGCGCGGCGGACAGCGCCAGCTGGCTCGCCAGCACGGCCGCCTGGGTTCGGGTCAGCACGCCCAGCTTGCGCAGGATCGTGGTAACATGGGCCTTCACCGTTGTTTCGGCGACGTTCATCTCGTAGGCGATCTGCTTGTTCAGCTTGCCTTCGGCGATGCCGGCGAGGACGCGGAGCTGCTGGGGGGTCAGGGTGGCGGCGCGCTGGGCGGGGTCGGGAGCGTCGGTCTCGGGGCCGCCGTTGATCTCCGGCAGCCACAGCTCACCGTCGAGCACCGCGTGGATTGCCTCGACGATCTGGGTGTTGGGGGCCGATTTCGGAACGAAGCCGGAGGCGCCATAGTCGATGGAGCGCTGGATCGTCACCGGATCCTCCGACGCCGACACCACGATCACCGGGATCGCCGGGTATTCGGAGCGCAGCATCATCAGCCCGATCAGGCCGCTCATCCCGGGCATGTGCAGGTCCAGCAGGATGATGTCCGGCGGCTCCCCGGTGTCCAGCAGCGGCTTGATGTGGTCGAACCGTGACGCTTCCAGGATCACTGCGCCGGGGATCGCCTGACCGATGGTCTGGGTCAATGCGGTGCGCATCAGCGGGTGGTCGTCGGCGATCAGGATGCGGTGCGACATCGGCCTTCTTGGATTTTCCGGCTATGGACAGTCCGGGTTTAAAACCGTTCCACCAGTATCCGCTTGCAGCCGCCCGTTGACAACTGCGCCCAATGCCGCGCGTCGAAGTTTCTAATGGATTTTACCCTTATCCGTCCGCGGACGGGATGGCGCCGGCGCTGGTGCGTTCGTGGATGGCCTGGCGGCGGAAGCGGTACAACTCGGCGGGCCGGCCGCCGGTCTGGCTTTCATAGTGGCCGGTGGGCTCGACAAAGCCGCCGGAGATCATCAGGCGACGGAAATTCTGCTTGTGCACCCGCTCGCCCGACAGCGCCTCCACCACCAGCTGCAGTTGGTGCAGGGTGAAGGTCGGCGGCAGCAGCTCGAAGACGATGGGGCGGTAGCGCAGCTTGCCACGCAGCCGTTCCAGCGCGGTCGCCAGGACGCGCCGCCCGTCGCGCGCCATCGGCCGGCCGAGCGCCCGCGGCATCGGTCCGCCGGCCGGCACCGACGGATCGACCCGGGCGGCGAGGTCGCGGTCACGGAAGGCCTCCACCACCAGACCGGCCTCGTAGAGCAGTTCGAAGCGCTCCAGCACGCGCTCCATGTCCCAGTCGGCGCCATCCAGCCCGAAGGCCATCTGGGCACGTTCGGCCCGGCGCAGGCGGGTGCCCTCGTCGGGCGCCGAGGCGATCCAGCCGCCGAGCGCCGGGGCGATCACGGCGTCCAGCAGCGGCGGGCGCTGGTCGCGCCAGTCCTCCCACGGGAAATGATCGTAGAGGTCGCGCCATTCGGCCGAGGCCTCGCCGCCCAGCGGGCCATCGCGAACCAGCGCCAGATAGCCGACCACGACGGATCGCGGACCGCCGAACAGCTCGTGCGGATCGCGGTAGCGGTCGCCGAAGGTATAGAGCTGCTCGACATAGCGCAGCGCCAACCCCGACAGCCCCTCCGCCACCGCGCGGACGCCGTCCTGCAGGGTGCGGAAACGGTCGGGCTCGAAGGGGGCGCCGGGAAGCGCATCGCGATGCGGCAACGGCTCGTCGCCGCGCCGGTGGTCTTCCGGCACGGAAAAGCCGCTGCGCACCGTCACGACGCGCGGCGTCCCGCCGGTCACCGCAACAATGGCGACCGACAGGCCGAGTTGGAGGGGATGGGTCACGGTGCGCCCCTCTCCTTTTGGAGAGGGGACGCCGTAATTCGACCGATCAACGCTTGTCCAGCGGGACGAAGGGACGGGCAGCGTGGCCGGTGAAGAGCTGACGGGGACGGCCGATCTTCTGGGCCGGGTCCTCGATCATCTCCTTCCACTGGCTGATCCAGCCGACGGTGCGGGCCACGGCGAACAGCACGGTGAACATGCTGGTCGGGAAGCCCATCGCCTTCAGGATGATGCCGGAATAGAAGTCGACGTTCGGATAGAGCTTCTTCTCGACGAAATACTCATCCGACAGGGCGATCTTCTCCAGCTCCATCGCAATGGACAGATGCGGCTCGTCCTGGATGCCCAGGCGGTCGAGAACCTGATAGCAGGTCTCGCGCATGATCTTGGCGCGCGGGTCGTAGTTCTTGTAGACCCGGTGGCCGAAGCCCATCAGGCGGAAGCTGTCGTTCTTGTCCTTGGCGCGGCGGACGAACTCGGGGATGCGATCGACCGAGCCGATCTCCTCCAGCATCTTCAGCACGGCCTCGTTGGCGCCGCCATGAGCCGGACCCCACAGGGCCGCGATGCCCGACGCGATGCAGGCGAACGGGTTGGCGTGCGACGAGCCGGCAAGACGGACGGTGGAGGTCGAGGCGTTCTGCTCGTGGTCGGCATGCAGGATGAAGATCTTCTCCATCGCCTCCGACAGGACCGGATCGACCTTCCATTCCTCGCACGGCGTGCCGAAGGTCATGTAGAGGAAGTTTTCCGCGAAGGACAGGTCGTTGCGCGGATACATGAAGGGTTCGCCGACCGTGTACTTGTAGGCCATGGCGGCCATGGTCGGCATCTTGGCGATCAGGCGGTGCGCGGCGATTTTGCGCTGCACCGGATCGAAGATGTCGGTGGAGTCGTGGTAGAAGGCCGACAGGGCGCCGACGACGCCGCACATGATCGCCATCGGGTGGGCGTCACGGCGGAAGCCGCTGTAGAACTTGGTCAGCTGTTCGTGCACCATCGTGTGGTAGGTGATGGTGCGCTCGAAATCGGCCTTCTGCTGCGGGTTCGGCAGTTCGCCGTTCAGCAGCAGATGGCAGACCTCCAGGAAGTCGCAATTCTCGGCCAGATCGGCGATGGCATAGCCGCGGTGCAGCAGCACGCCCTGGTCGCCGTCGATGTAGGTGATGGCCGAATCGCAGGCGGCGGTGGAGGTGAAGCCCGGATCGTAGGTGAAATAGCCGGTCTCGGCGTAGAGCTTGCGGATGTCGATCACGTTGGGACCGGTCGACCCGCTGAGCACCGGCAGCTTCAAGGTCTTGCCGGTGGCGTCGTCGGTCAGCGTGACGGTGCCGACCTGGTTCACATCGCCGTGCGGCGTGTGCTTGCTCGATTCCATGACCTTCTCACACTCCTTGCTGGCCGGCCGGGCGGCGGCTCGCGGCCTCCGCTGCCGGACCTTGGTGGTTGGCCCGTCTTCGGCGCGCATGGGCGGCGCGCTTGTATCGCGCGCTCGTTCGCCCCTTGCGGCGCCGCGCCGTCTTCTCCCGGTCTGACGCAAGGACGAGCCGGGAGCGGAACCCCCACCCTTCCTGGTCGTTGACTCCTCCAGAAGATAGCAGAGGACATCATGACCGACACGCCTCAAACACGCACCCCCTCCGAAGGAATGCCCCCGCCGAGGAAATCCGGTGCCGATACGCATGACCAGACTCCGGCCGGCGAACGCTCCCCGCGTGAGGATATGACCAAGACTCCGGGCGACGGCACGCTGCAGGACGCCACCCCGGCCGGCCTGTCGTCGGACGAACTGCGGGAGCGGGCGGAGGACACCGACGGCTCGACCCAGCCCGGGACCGGTTGACCGCAGTCCAGAGGGCCGCAGGGAGGCTCAGGCGGCCGGCCGCCGCACGCAGGTGCGTTCGCGCAAGGAACGCTCCAGCCGGGCGGACTCGCGCAGCAGCACCGGCAGAAGTTGGCCCGCCTGATCCCTGTCGCCATTGCGGCAGAGGACTTCCATGTGCCAAGCGTGGTGCATGACCGTCATCCCGCCGAAGCTGCCGGCGAGGCTGGACAGGTCGTGCGCCTCCCCCGCCAGCGCCCGCAGGTCGGCGGTGCCGGCCAGCACGGACTCCGCCATCGCGGACAGCCGTTCCAGCCGGCGCGACACGTCGTCGAGGAAGCTGTCGACGATCAGCGCCAGATTGTCGGCGCCCACCGTTTCCACCAGATCGGCCAGAACCGCTTCGTCCAGTGCGTCGCCGCTCTCGTCGCCGCCGCTTCCGTCACCAGGATCCGCCGGAACGCCGGCGGAACCGGCACGGGTTTCCGATGCTCCGATCCAGCAGTCCAGCGCAGCCAGCAGGCCGGTGCGGCTGATCGGCTTGGTCAGATAATCGCTCATGCCCGCGCGCAGGCACAGTTCGCGCGTGCCGGGCATGGCGTCGGCGGTCAGGGCGATGATCGGCAGGTTGGCCATGGCCCCGCCGCGCGCCCGAATCGCCTGCGCAGCCTCCAACCCGTCCATCCCCGGCATCTGGACGTCCATCAGCACCAGATCGAAGCCGCCGCGGCAGGCCGCAGCGACCGCTTGCTCCCCGTCTTCGGCGACCTCGACCGCATAGCCCAGCTTGCGCAACAATGTGGTGGCGAACAGCTGGTTGGTGCGGTTGTCCTCCGCCAGCAGGATGCGGCCGCGGCGCGGCGCCTCCTCCGCCCCGGTGTTCGTGGCCGGAACGGCGGGAGCGGACGCCGGGGCTGCACCCGACAGCAGTCCGGTCAGGCAGCCCGCCAGCGAACTCTGGCGCAGCGGCCGGTTAAGCGTGGCGTGGGCCAGCCCTTGGACCGGCGCGCCGTCGGAGCGCGCGGCCGGCCCAAGCGTGACGATCAGAACGCGCCGCGTCGCCGCCAGCGTCGGATTGCCGGCAACCGCCGCCAGCAGCGCATCGCCGCCCATGCCGGGCATGGTCTGGTCGGCGAGCACCACGTCGAAGGGCCGTCCGCCGGCAGCGGCCCGCCGCAAAGTCTCCAGCGCGTCGGGTCCGTTTTCCACCGTGGCCGGCATGGCGCCCAGGCTGTCGAGCATCGACGCCAGCACCCGGCGGTTCACCGCCAGATCGTCGACCACCAGGACGCGGCGCCCGGCCAGCGGACGTTCGGCCTGCGGCAGGGTCTCGTCCGACAGGGTCAGCGGCAGGTCGACCAGGAAACGGCTGCCCGAACCCGGGCGGCTCTCCACCGCGATGCTGCCGCCCATCAGTTCCGACAGCTGGCGGCAGATCGCCAGCCCCAGGCCGGTGCCGCCGAACTTGCGGGTGATCGACCCGTCGACCTGCTGGAACTTGTTGAACAGGGTGGGCAGCGCTTCGGCCGGGATGCCGATTCCGGTGTCGGTCACGGTGATGCGCAGCACCAGATGGGAGTCGGTGGCGTCCAGCGCCTCCATCTCCACCGCGACGGACCCCTCGTCGGTGAATTTGACCGAATTGCCGACCAGATTGACCAGGATCTGCCGGATGCGCGTCGGGTCGCCCAGCAGCGTGCGGCGCAGCAGCGGGTCGATGTAGAAGCCGATCTCGATCCCCTTCTCGTGCGCGCGGGGGGTCAGCAGCTCCACCACCCCTTCCACCAGATCGGCGGCGTCGAAGGGCAGCGTCTCGATGGTGACGCGGCCGGCCTCCAGCTTGGAGATGTCGAGGATGTCGTTGATGATGGTCAGCAGCGCATTGGACGAACTGCGGATGGCCTGGGCGAACTGGTGCTGCTCGGGGGTCAGGGCGGTGTCGAACAGCAGTTCCGTCATGCCCATGATGCCGTTCATCGGCGTGCGGATCTCGTGGCTCATCGCTGCCAGGAATTCCGACTTCGCCTGCGTCGCCGCCTCGGCGCGGGCGCGGAGCGCGTCGGCCTCCTCGCGGGCGGCGTCGAGCCCTTCGGCCAGCGCGCACATGTCGGCGGCCTGACGCTGCAATTCCGCCTCGAAGCGCTTGCGCTCGGTGATGTCGGTGCGGGTGCAGACCAGCGAGCCGTTGCTGGTCCGGTTCTCCGCCACCACGATCCAGCGGCCGTCGGGCAGCTCCCGCTCGAACGGGGCGCCGGGGTTGCGGTGCTGGGCCAGTTCAGCCTGGATCCAGGCTTCATCGCTCGGGCCGTCCGGGTTGCCCGCGAACTCGCCATTGGCGATGGCGGCGCGCAGGATGTCCTCGAACGGGCGGCCGGGGGTCAGCAGCGGTGCCGTCAGCGGATGGGCTTCGCGGTAGCGCTCGTTGCACAGGATCAGCCGGTCGTCGGCGTCGAAATAGGCCAGCCCCTCCGGCACCGCCTCGATCGCGTCGTCCAGCGTCTGCTTGGCGAGCCGCAGCTCCTCCTCCGCCAGCTTCTCGCGCGTGATGTCGGTGTGGGCCCCGACCATGCGCACGACCCTGCCGTCGGCATCGCGGATGTGGATGGCGCGGCTGAGGATATAGACGGTGTGCCCCTGCTTGTGGCGGAAGCGCTGAACCGCTTCGAATTTCGGAATCAGCCCGGCATTGTAGGCGCGGACCATTTCCAGCGCGGCGATCCGGTCCTCCTCGAAGATCAGGCCGGCCCACATGTCCAGGCTGTTTTCCAGTTCGCCGTCGCGATAGCCCAGCTGCTCCTTCCATGTGGGCGAGAACCAGATCCCACCACCTTCCAGGTTCCAGTCCCAGATACCGTCCCGCGTCGCCTGGACGGTCAGGTCCAGAAGCTCGCGGTTCGACCGCAGTTCCGCCTCTTCCCGCTTCGCGTCGGTGATGTCCTGGACGACGCCAAGCAGGCCGATTGGCCGACCGGCCGCCCCCCACTCGGCCATTCCGCGGATGAAGACGTTGCGCAACGTGCCGTCCGGACGGATGATCCGCGCTTCGATGGAAAACCCTTCGCCAGTCGTTCGCGCCCGCTGGACCAGCGGGATGATCTTGGGCAGATCGTCGGGATGGTAGGCGCCACGCGACATGTCGACGGTCGGCGGACCGTCCTGCGGGCTCAGGCCCATGATGCGGTAGACCTCGTCCGACCAGCGGCGAGTCTCCGTGACGAAATCGATGTACCAGTGGCCGAACTGGCCGATCTCCTCGGCCAGGTTCAGCAGGCGCGAACGGTCGCGCAATTCCGCTTCCGCACGTTCGCGCCGGGCCACCTCGCGGCGCAGCGTCATCTCGTCCACCACCAGCTGGGCGAGCTGGACCAGCGTCTCCGCCTCTCGCTCGTCGAAGCCGGCGCGGGGCACGTCGTCGATGAGGCAGAGCGTCCCCAGTTTCTGCCCGTCCGCCACCAGCGGCGCGCCGGCATAGAAACGGATGTTCGGCGCCCCGGTGACCAGCGCATTGCCGGCGAAGCGCGGGTCCTTGGTCGCGTCCGGCACAACCAGCACGCCATCGTCCAGGATGGCGTGGGCGCAGAAAGCCAGATCGCGGTGGGTCTCCGTCGCCTCCAGCCCGACCCTGCTCTTGAACCACTGGCGGTCGTGATCGATCAGCGAAACCAGCGCGATTTGCGTACCGAAGAAATGCCGGGTCAGCCGGGTGATGTTGTCGAAGCCGGGTTCCGGCGCGCTATCGAGGATACAATAGGAGTCCAGAACCGCCTGTCGCCGATTCTCGTCAGGCGGCAGCGCCGCAGGCACCGCGCCCCCGTTCACGCAGCGCTCTCCCCGGCGGCGCGAGCCTTGGCAACGCGCCATTGCTGAAGCTTGCGGTAGATGGTGGACGGGCTGATCTCCAGCATCAGGGCGGCGCGCGGCACATCGTCGCCGGTCAGCCGCAGCGCCTTCTGGATCATGTCCTTCTCGACCATCCACAGCGGCTGCACGGCGTCATCCTCCTCAGGCGCATCGGCTGCCGGCGAACCACAGGCGGCGCACGGAGAGACGCCGCCATCAGGACTGCCGATTGCCGGACCGCCCATCGGCGGCAGCATATCCAGCGTGACCTGCGGCCCGTCGTTCAGCACCACGACGTTGCGGACGACATTCTGCAGTTGCCGCACGTTGCCGGGCCAGTCATGGGCGCGCAGCCGTGCCTCCACTTCCGGGGCAAAGGCCGACAGCGACCTCCCCTCCTCCCGCGCATAGTCGATCAGGAAGGAACGTGCGATCTCGATCACATCGTCGCCGCGCTCGCGCAGCGGCGGCAGGGCCAGCGGGATGACGTGCAGACGGTAATAAAGGTCCTCGCGGAAGCGACCGGCCTGCACCTCCGCCAGCGGATCGCGATTGGTGGCGGCGACGAAGCGCACGTCCACCCGCTCCTCCCGTCCGCTGCCAACCGGGCTGATGGTGCCGGTCTGGACGAAACGCAGAAGCTTGCTCTGCAGGTCGAACGGCATCTCGCAGATCTCGTCCAGGAACAGCGTGCCGCCGTCGGCCAGCAGCGCAGCCCCCGGCCGGTCGCCCGCCGCCCCGGTGAAAGCGCCCTTCACATGGCCGAAGATCTCCGATTCCAGCAGATCCTTCGGGATCGCGGCACAGTTCAGCGCGACGAAGGCGCCGTCGCGCCGCGGGCTGGCGCGATGGATGGCCTGGGCTGCAACCTCCTTGCCGGTCCCGCTCTCCCCGGTGATGAAGACATTGGCACGGCTGGCGGCCACGCTCTCGATGGTGCGGTAGACCGCCTGCATCTCCGGCGAGCTGCCGATGAAGCCGTGGAAGCGCCCGCGGTCCAGATCCTTGCGGTATCCTTCCACCATCCGCGCCAGCGTCCGCCGTTCCAGCGCGTTGCGCAGGGTCAGGTTCAGCCGGTCGGCGTTGAAGGGCTTCACGATGAAGTCGAAGGCGCCGAGCTTCATCGCCTCCACCGCCAGATCAATGGAGCCGTGGGCGGTGATGATGACCACCGAGACGCTGGCGTCGCGGGCCTGGAGCGCCTGCAGCACCTCCAGCCCATCCATGTCCGGCAGCTTCAGGTCCAGGATCACCGCATCGGGCGGCGATGCCGCCGCCGCGTCCAGCGCCTCTCCCCCACGGGTGCAATGCACGACCTCATGGGCGTCCGCGCGCAAGAACTCGATGTAGAGCTTGGCGAGCGGGACCGTATCCTCGATCAGCAGGATGCGGCGCTTCTTGGGAGAGGACACTGGGCGGCACTCTGACGGTCGGTGAAAGGGCATCGATCAGGCAAAACTGCCTTCGCAGTGTAACCCGGCCAAGGCTCCGCCGCCAGTCGGGCTGAGCCTACCTGCATATGACTTTTGATCGGGAGCGCCGGCCGGGGCCGCTGCGCTCTTCTACGCTCCGCTGTCGATCAGGTCGGTCCGACCGATCCGCCGCAGCGAGACCTGGACGCGGGCGTTGTGCTCGCGGATCTCGCGCAGGGTCTGCAGCGTGAATTCCACATGGGCGTCGGCCGCGGCACTCGCCGCAACCGCGTCGCCAGCCAGAACCGCGTCGGCGATGGCGAGATGCTGCTGCAGCAGGATGTCGCGCACCCCCGGCCGGGAATAGAGGTCGGCTCGGTTGTAGAACACGTCGTTGCGCAGCAGGTCGGACAGCGTCCGCATGATGTGCAGCATGACGACGTTGTGCGCCGCCTCGTAAACCGCCAGATGCAGCTCGGCGTCGGCATCGGCCTCTTCGGAGCTGTCGTCCTTGCCGTGGGCGGCCTGCATGCGGGCGACGATGGCGCGGATGCCGTCGCGGTCGAGATCGGTGGCCCGCTGCGCTGCCAAGCCCGCCGCCGCCGCCTCGATGGAGCGGCGGAACTCCAGATAGTCGAAGGACGCATCCGGCTTGTTGCGCAGCAGCGTCATCAGCGGATCGGCGATCTGCGAGAGGAAGCTGGCGACATGGGTGCCGCCGCGCCCGGTGACCAGCAGGCCACGTTCCTCCAGCTTGGCGATGGCGTCGCGCAGCGACGGGCGCGACACGTCCAGCTTAACCGCCAGTTCGCGTTCGGCCAGCAGCTTCTCGCCGGGACGCAAGGCGCCTTCCAGGATCAGCCGTTCCAGATGCTCGGCAATGGCGTCGGCCAGCTTGGCCGGTTTGATCGTCCCCTGCATTGGATCGGCGGCCCCTCCCTGCACGTCTCGTCCACTTCTACCGACCCACGGAACATCCGTCCAGCGCGGCCATCCCATCGTGGATACCGCATGTCACCGAAGCGGATCGTCTGGCCAACGATTCAGCCATTGCACAATTTGGTAAAATCTTTTATCCAGACCGAGCCGCATGGAAAAGACTTGTCTGCACCTGCCCGTCCGATGGGGGACCGCCCCCTGCCGTGGGCGGAGGACGCCGTACCGACGCCATGCCCTCCGTCCCTCTCCAGCAGGAGCCGCCGCCGATGCCGACCCTTCCCCAGGCCGCCACGCTGCCCGCCCCGTATGATCGCGTGCTGGCCGAGCTCCAGGCGGTTGTCCCGCAATCCCGGCTGGTCACCGATCCGTTGCGCACGCTGGCCTACGGCACCGACGCCAGCTTCTACCGGCTGATCCCCAAGATCATCGCGATGGTGGAGACGGAGGAAGAGGTGGTGCGGCTGCTGCGCATCACCCGCGGCCACAAGGTTCCGGTGACCTTCCGCGCCGCCGGCACCAGCCTGTCGGGGCAGGCGGTCAGCGACAGCGTGCTGGTGGTGCTGGGCGACGGCTGGCGCGGCTGCACCATCGGGCCGGCTGCGGCCACCGTCACCCTGCAGCCTGGCGTGATCGGAGCGGAGGCGAACCGGCGGCTGGCGCCGCTGGGGCGCAAGATCGGCCCCGACCCGGCCTCCATCGCCACCGCGAAGATCGGCGGCATCGCCGCCAACAATGCCAGCGGCATGTGCTGCGGCACCGCGCAGAACAGCTACCGCACGCTGGAATCGATGCGGCTGGTGCTGGCCGACGGCACGGTGCTGGACACCGCCGATCCGGCAAGCCGCAGCAGCTTCCGCGACAGCCATGGCGCCTTGCTCGACCGGATGGCAGAGCTTGGCGCCCGCACCCGCGCCGACGAGGCGCTGGCAACCCGCATCCGCGACAAGTTCCGCATCAAGAACACCACCGGCTACAGCCTGAACGCGCTGGTGGACTACGAGGATCCGGTCGAAATCCTCCAGCACCTGATGATCGGGTCGGAAGGGACGCTGGGCTTCATCTCCGCCATCACGTTGCGCACCGTGCCGGAGCATCCGCACAAGGCCAGTGCCCTGCTGTTCTTCCCCGACATCGGCGAGGCCTGCCACGCGGTGTCGCTGCTGAAGGCCGCCCCGGTCGATGCGGCGGAGCTGATGGACCGCGCCTCGCTGCGCTCGATCCAGGACAAGCCGGGCATGCCGCCGCAGATCCGCGGCTTCGGACCGGACGTGGCGGCGGTGCTGGTGGAGACCCGCGCGGAGAGTGCAGCAGCGCTGGAGGCCAATGTGGCGGAGATCGCCGCGGTGCTGGGCGACTGCATCACCATCGGCGACACCCGCTTTACCACCGACGCCAAGGCCTGCGAAGGCTTCTGGAAGATCCGCAAGGGCCTGTTCCCGGCGGTCGGCGCCATCCGCCAGACCGGCACCACCGTCATTATCGAGGATGTCGCCTTCCCCCTGCCCCGGCTGGCCGAGGCGACGCGCGAACTGCAGGCGCTGTTCCTCCGCCACGGCTATCACGAGGCGATCATCTTCGGCCACGCACTGGAAGGAAACCTGCACTTCGTCTTCACCCAGGCCTTCGACAGCCAGGAGGAGATCGACCGCTACCGCCGCTTCATGGACGATGTCGCCATGCTGGTGGTCACCCGCTATGACGGTTCGCTGAAGGCGGAGCATGGCACCGGTCGCAACATGGCCCCCTTCGTCGAGATGGAATGGGGTCCGCAAGCCTATGGGCTGATGAAGGAGATCAAGGAGCTCTTCGATCCCGACGGCCTGCTGAACCCCGGCGTCATCCTGAACGGCGATCCCGAAGCCCATCTGAAGAATTTGAAGCCGCTGCCGCCGGCCGATCCGCTGGTCGACACCTGCATCGAGTGCGGATTCTGCGAGCCGACCTGCCCGTCCCACCGCTTCACCCTGTCGCCGCGCCAGCGCATCGTCGGCCGGCGCGAAATGGCGCGGCTGGTGGCTGCCGGCGACGACGCCCCCCGCCTGGCCGAGATCAGCGCCGCCTACGACTACCAGGGCATCGACACCTGCGCCGCCTGCGGCCTGTGCGCCACCGCCTGTCCGGTGGGAATCGAGACCGGGCTGCTGGTCAAGTCCCTGCGCGGCGAGCGGCGCGGCGTCATGGCCCGCAAGGCGGGAGCGCTGGTCGCCGACCATATGGAAGGCACGCTGGGGCTCGCCCGCACCGGCCTACGGCTGGCCGACCTCGCCCGCCGCACGGTCGGGCACGGCGTCACCCAGGCGGCGGCGCGTGTGCTGACCGGCGGCAACCTGCCAGCCCTGCCCCGCAATATGCCGACCGCCGTGACCTTCTCGCCGCACCCGGACGCTCTTGGCATGGATGACGTACCGACAGTGGTCTATGCCCCCAGCTGCGTCAGCCGCAGCATGGGACCGGCGGCAAGCGATCCACAGCAGCGCCCCTTGCCCGAAGTGGTGGAATCGGTGATGCGCAAGGCCGGCTTCCGCATCCTCTATCCGGAAGCGGCAGACGGCCAGTGCTGCGGCATGCCGCTGGAAAGCAAGGGACTGACCGAGGCTGCCGACGCCAAGGCCGATGCCATGCTGGCGGCCCTGTCAAAGGCAAGCCAGGGCGGCCGTTACCCGGTGGTGATGGACACCAGCCCCTGCGCCCTGCGCCTGAAGAAGCGCCTGACCGACGCTGGCCTGCGCATCCTCGACGTGGCGGAGTTCCTCAGCGAGTTCGCCCTGCCCCGCCTCGACATCGCCAAGTCGGCGGAGCCGGTGATGCTGCACCTGACCTGCTCCACCCGCCGGATGGGGCTGGACGGCGCGCTGACCGCGGTGGCGAAGGCCTGCGCCGAGACGGTGGTGGTGCCGCCGGACGTCGGCTGCTGCGGCTTCGCCGGGGACAAGGGCTTCACCACGCCGGAACTGAACGCCCACGCCCTGCGCCACCTGCCGGCCGCGGTGCCGGAGGGCTGCGCGTCCGGCTACTCCACCAGCCGCACCTGCGAGATCGGCCTGTCCGATAAGGCGGGCGTGCCCTACCGGTCGATCGTCTATCTGGTCGACGCCTGCGCAACGAAGGTGAGGGAGAAGGCTCGCGTGGCGGAACCGGCATTTTGAGCGACCACCAGCCATAAGAAGACGCCCAGCGAGGAAACGCCCGATGTCCCTCACCACCAAACCCACCCGCGTCTATTACTTCGGCACCTGCCTGGTCGACCTGTTCTTCCCCGATGCTGGGATGGCTGGAATCGAGCTGTTGCAGTCCCAGGGCCTGACCGTCGTCTTCCCGCAGGGGCAAAGCTGCTGCGGCCAGCCGGCCTACAATTCCGGCTACCGCGCGGAGGCTCTGAAGGTCGCCCGCGCCCAACTGGACCTTTTCCCCGGCGACGACCCCATCGTCGTGCCGTCGGGTTCCTGTGCCGGCATGATGAAGAAGCATTGGCCCGACCTGTTCCGCGGCGAGCCGGACGAGGCGAAGGCGGTGCAGGTGGCGGCCCGCGTCTGGGAGCTGACGCAGTTCCTCGTCCATGTGCTGGATGTCCGACTCACCGACAAGGGCGAGCCGGTGCGCGTCACATGGCACGCCTCCTGCCATGCCCAGCGCGAAATGGGCGTGGTGGAGGAACCGAAGGCCCTGCTGCGCCAGCTCGCCAATGTCGAACTGGTGGAGTTGAAGCGGGAAAAGGAATGCTGCGGCTTCGGCGGCACCTTCGCCGTGCGCCATCCGGAGATCTCCGCCGCGATGGTCGGCGACAAGGTAGCGGACATCGAGGAAACCGGCGCCGCCCGCGTGGTGTCGGGCGACTGCGGCTGCCTGCTGAACATCGGCGGCGCGCTTGAGGCCGGAGCCAAGGCCGCGCGCGGCCAACACATCGCCCAGTTCCTGAAGGAGCGCATCCATGGACGGTAACGCACCGGATTTCGCCGCCGCCTCGCGCGCGGCGCTGGCCGACCCGCAGCTGCGCGGCAATTTCCGCCGCGCGATGGACGGGCTGATGACCAAGCGCGCCGCCCAGTTCGCCGACCAGGATGAATGGCACGGCGTGCGGGCGCTGGCCGCCTCGGTCCGGCTGCGCGCCCTCTCCAAGCTGCCGGAACTGCTGGAAAAGCTGGAGGAGAACTGCACCCGCAACGGCATCACCGTCCATTGGGCCGCCACGACGGACGAGGCCAACGCCATCGCGCTCGACATCCTGCACAAGGCCGACGCCAAGCTGGTGGTCAAGGGCAAGTCGATGGTGACGGAGGAGATGCACCTGAACGCCGTTCTGGAAAAGGACGGCATCGAGGTGCTGGAAAGCGACCTCGGCGAATACATCGTGCAGTTGGACGGCACCATGCCGTCGCACATCATCATGCCGGCGATCCACCTGAACACCAAGCAGATCGCCCATCTGTTCAAGCGCAAGATCAAGGACGCCGAAAGCCGGGAGGACGCGGCCTATCTGACCGACCTTGCCCGCCGGGTGCTGCGCGCCAAGTTCCAGGCCGCCGATGTCGGCATGTCCGGCGTCAACGCCGCGGTGGCGGAGACCGGCACCCTCTGTCTGATCGAGAATGAGGGCAACGGCCGCATGTGCACCACGGTGCCGCCGGTCCACATCGCCTTCATGGGGCTGGAGAAGGTGGTGGAAAAGCTGGAGGATGTGCCGCCGGTCATCAGCCTGCTGCCGCGCTCCGCCACCGGCCAGCCGATCACCACCTACGTCAACATGATCTCCGGCCCGCGCAAGGACGGCGAGAAGGATGGCCCGCGCGAGGTGCATCTGGTCATCCTCGACAATGGCCGCTCCAGCATCTACGCCGACCCGGAACTGCGCGACACGCTGCGCTGCATCCGCTGCGGCGTCTGCATGAACCATTGCCCGGTCTACACCAAGGTCGGCGGCCATGCCTATGAGGCGCCCTATCCCGGCCCAATCGGCAAGATCCTGGTGCCGCAGATCGAGGGGTTGGCCAAGCGCGGCGCCATGCCCCACGCCTGCACCATGTGCAACGCCTGCGTCGAGATCTGCCCGGTGAAGATCCCCATCGTCGAGATCATGGGGCGGTTGCGGGTCGAGGCGGTGAAACCCGGCGGTGCGGTGAAGGACGGCGGCGCCAAGGCCAGCCGGGCGGAGTCGATGGTTTGGAGCGGCTGGGCGGCAATGAACGCCTCCCCCACCGCCTACCGCATCGCGACCACGGCGATGAGCAGGCTCGGCAATGCGGCGCCCTCGTCGCTGCCCATGCTGAAGGAGTGGACGAACGTCCGTACCAAACCGCGCTTCGCCGGCCGCACCCTGCACGACCTCGCCCGCGCCAAGGGGATCCCCGATGTCTGACACTCGCAACTCGATTCTGACGAAGCTGCGCAAGACGCGCGACGCCCACCCGCTGACCCCGCCCGCGTCTGACTTCGCGCCGATCGAGGCGAAGCACTGGCTGCCCGAAGAGCGCCTGCCCCGTATCCGCCGCCTGATGGAGGCGGTGCACACGGAGTTCCTCGACGCGACCGAGGCCGACTGGCCGGCGGTGCTGCGGGAGTTCCTGGAGCGGGAGAGCGTCGGTTCATTGATGTATGCGCCGGGGACCGAAGCGGGAATGAGGCTGATCGAAGGGTGGGACGCAGCATCCACCACCCTCATCCCCTACGACCGCCCGCTCGAAGACCTCAAGACCCAGCTGTTCGAGTCAATTGAGGCCGGCCTGACCACCACCCGTGGCGCCATCGCCGAGACCGGAAGCCTGATCCTGTGGCCGACGGTCGAGGAGCCGCGCACCCTCTCGCTAATCCCGCACATCCACGTCGCAATCCTGCGCACCGACGCCCTCTACGACACCTTCCTGCAGGCCATGCGCGAACAGGGATGGGCGCAGGCGATGCCGACCAACGTGCTGCTGGTGTCCGGCCCCAGCAAGACCGCCGACATCGAGCAGACGCTGGCCTACGGCGTCCACGGCCCGAAGCGGCTGGTCGTGCTGGTGGTCCATCCATGACGACCCGCCCAACCAATGAGCCGGCGACCCGGCTCTACGAGGCGATCCTGCATCTCAGGCGCCTCGGCCACCAGGTGGAGAAATGCGAAGGGCGGCGTGGGCGACATCGGCTGGATGGAGCCGAGATCACCGACGCCGCCCTTCTGGAGCTGGCGATGACCCGCGTCCGCCGGGCGGCGCGGGTATCCTATTCGGATCAGGCCGGACGCACCGCTGCCGGGCGCGACACCGCCACCGTCGGCTTGCGGCCGTAGCGCTCGACGCTCAGCCCGTCCATGTCGATCTCGGTCCGGCGGCCGCTGACCACGTCGGCCAGCACGCGGGCAGAACCGGCGGACATCGTCCAGCCCAGCGTGCCGTGGCCGGTGTTGAGATACAGGTTGCGGACATGGGTCGGCCCCAGGATCGGCGTGCCGTCCGGCGTGTTCGGGCGCAGGCCGGTCCAGAACTCCGCCTTCGACAGGTCGCCGCCCTTGGGGAACAGGTCGCTGACCACATGGTCGAGCGGACCGCGGCGGCTCTCACGCAGGGTCAGGTCGAAGCCGGACAGCTCCGCCGTGCCGCCGACACGGATGCGGTCGCCGAGCCGGGTGACGGCGATCTTGTGCGTCTCGTCCATCACCGTCGATTCCGGCGCGTGGCCGGCGTCGGTGATCGGCAGGGTCAGCGAATAGCCCTTCACCGGATAGACCGGCAGGTCGATGCCCAGCGGCTTCACCAGCTTCGGCGAATAGCTGCCCATGGCGACGATGTAGCTGTCGGCGGTCAGCGTGCCCTGGTCGGTCAGGACGCCGGTGATCTTGCGCCCGTCGCTCTCCAGCCCGCGGATGGAGACGCCATAGCGGAACTCCACCCCGCGCTTGGCGGCATAGGCGGCCAGCTTGTTGGTGAACTGGAAGCAGTCGCCCGTCTCGTCGCCCGGCAGGTGCAGCGCGCCCACCAGCTTGTCCTTCACATGGGCCAGCGCCGGCTCGACAGCGGTCAGTCCATCGCGGTCGAACAGGCTGTAGGGCACGCCGTAGCGCTCCAGCACTTCCATGTCGTAGCCGGCGGCGTCCATCTGCTTCTGGGTGCGGAAGACCTGCAGCGTGCCCTGGGTGCGCTCGTCATAGGTGATGCCGGTCTCGGCGCGCAGAGCCTTCAGGCAGTCGCGGCTGTATTCGGCGACGCGGACCATGCGGCTCTTGTTCAGCTGGTAGCTCGCCTCGTTGGCGTTGGCCAGCAGCTTCAGGCACCAGGACCACATCGCCGGATCCAGCTTCGGCCGGATCACCAGCGGCGAATGCTTCATCATCATCCACTTGGCGGCCTTCAGCATCAGCCCCGGCGCCGCCCAGGGAGCGGAATAGCCCGGCGACACCTCGCCCGCGTTGGCGTAGCTGGTCTCAAGCGCCGGGCCGGCCTGACGGTCGATGACGGTCACATCATGTCCGGCGCGCGCCAGATAATAGGCGGTGGTGACACCGATGACGCCGCTGCCCAGAACGATCACGCGCATGAGACTGGCTCCCAAAGGGATGGATGACTTTCGCTTGGGGGTGAATCGCAAACACTGTGCCAGAACGGAAAATGGCGGATTTGCTGCGGTGCTGGGGAGCGGCGGGCGCGCGTGTGTATGCAATTGTTTACAGAAGGATGGCTTTGATGGTGATGAGTGTTGGAAAGCAATGAGTTGAGGGTGTGTAAAGTTTTTGATACGGCGTAACGTTTTGTGTACGGTGGGTGCCGGAGCCCCCACCCCCGAACCTCCACCAGCCCCCATGCGCATCGAAGTCACTTTCACCGACCGCGTCGGCATTGCCCATGAGATCCTCGCCGTGCTGGCGCTACGCCGCCTCAACGTCGTCGGTGTCGAGGTTGACCCGCCGCTGATCCACATCGATGCTCCCGGCCTGGACCCGGCGGCGCTGCCGGCCCTGTCGGACGCGTTGCGCACCATCGCCGGGGTGCAGTCGGTGGCGGCCATCGACATGCTGCCGGGCACGCGGCGGCGGCTGCATCTCGACGCCCTGCTCGCCGCCTTGCCCGACCCGGTGCTGGCGGTCGACCGGACGGGGCAAGTGGTGGTGGCGAGCACCGCCGCGGCCCAGGTTGCGGGATTGCCAGAGTCGCGCCTCGCGGGGCTCGATTTGGGCGAGCTGTTCGGCGAACCAGAGTTGACGCGCGAATTGACCGTCGGCGGCTTCCGTATGTCGGGCCGCGAGGTGACGCTGAACGGCCAGCCCTTTCTGCTGGAGGTGACGCCGATCGTCGATGTCGAGGCGGCGGGCGCCGTCATCACCCTGTTCACCCCGTCACGCCTGGGCGAGCGGCTCGACGCCATCCAGAATTTCGATGAGGGCGGCTTCGACCGCATCCTCGGCGAATCGTCGCCGGTCAGGGCGCTGAAGGCTCGGGCCGCACGGGTCGCCGCGATGGAGGCGCCGCTGCTGATCCTGGGCGAGACCGGCACTGGCAAGGAGCTGATCGCCCATGCCTGCCACCGCGCCAGCCCGCGCCGGGACAAACCCTTCCTGGCGCTGAACTGCGCCGCCGTGCCGGAGAATCTGGCGGAGAGCGAGTTGTTCGGCTACGCCCCCGGCTCCTTCACCGGGGCTCAGCGCGGCGGCAAGCCCGGCCTGCTGGAGCTGGCCCATGGCGGCACGGTGTTCCTCGACGAGATCGGCGAGATGTCAGCCTATCTTCAGGCCAAGCTGCTGCGCTTCCTCAACGACGGCAGCTTCCGCCGGGTGGGCGGCGAGCGCGAGCAGAAGGTGGATGTCCGCGTCATCAGCGCCACCCACCGCTCGCTGGAGGCGATGGTCGCCGACCACAGCTTCCGCGAAGATCTGTTCTACCGCCTGAACGTGCTGTCGCTGAGCGTCCCGCCGTTGCGCGAGCGCGGCCATGACATCCTCCTGCTGGCCCGCCATTTCATCGCCCGCGCCGCGGCACAGGCCCGCCGGCCGCCCGGCCGCCTAACCCCGGCGGCGGCGGCGGCCCTGCTCGCCAACCGCTGGCCCGGCAATGTGCGCCAGTTGGAGAACGTCATCTTCCGCGCCATGACCATGAGCGACGGCGGCGCGCTGGATGCCGCCGACCTGGAACTGGCCGGTGCCGGCATGCAGTCGGCCGGGGTGCCGGCGGAAGAGGCGGACAGCTGGGAGGACGCGGTGGAGGGGTTCGAGCGGACGCTGCTGCGCCGGCTCTATCCGCGTTTCCCGTCCAGCCGCAAGCTGGCGGCGCGGCTGAACACCTCCCACACGATGATCGCCAACAAGCTGCGGAAATACGGCATTCCGGAGCGGTGAAGACGCCGATTTCGGGACGGGTCAGTGGCCGCTGGAATGTCCGGATGCCTTGGCCGGGGCGGCATGGCTGTCCGCCGCCGGCTTGGCGTGGCCGGCTGCCTTCTCCGGGGCCTTCTCGGCCGGCTTCTCGGCGGCAGGGGGCTCCAGGCCGGGGGGCGGGCCGCCGAAGGTGATGGTCACCTCGGTCACCGGACCGGGATCGGGCTGGCTGTGGTGGAAGTTCGCCGATGCGCCGGGGCCCAGGGTCTCGGCCGACGGCTCGATGGTCCAGCTCTGCAGCAGCTTGTGCTCGGGACCGAAGGTGATGACGCGCAGCGGCGGCAGGGTGCGCTCGACCTCGGTGCCGTTGGCGACCTCGCCGTCGAGCAACAGGACGGTGGTTCCGCCCTCGATCTTCTGTTCGGAACGGATGTTGCGCAGTTCGAGCCCGAACCCCGGCGGCTCGGCCGGCATGCCGAGGGTGTCATAGAGCAACGCTGCGGGCGGCCAACTGCGGACGATGGCGTCGCGGCCGAAATAAGCGCCGGCAACGGCGCCGGCGACCAGCAGTCCCAGCACGGCGAATCCGATCACCGTGCTCCGCGCCGGCTTGGCGCGCGGGGCCTTGGCCATCTTGACTTTGGTCTTGGCGGCCGTCTTCGCTGCGGACTTGATGGGACTGGCCGGCCGGATTTCCGTCAGCGCGTCCGGAACCACCTCATCGGGTTCCGGCCGGTCGGGCATCTGCCACCAGGTGTGCCCGCAGCGGGCGCAGCGAACCTTCCGGCCGTCCTGGCCGAGCGACTCGTCGGACAGGGTGTAGCGCGTCGAGCAGGTCGGGCAGGAAACGATCATCGCGCCGTCGCAGAAAGGTTACCCCCTGCTTTATAGATAGGAGTGGCCCCCGGCGCAACCGACACCCGACTGACTGCCGCCTGCCCCCTCCCTCCCACGCTGGCGCGTGGGTCCCTCCCTCCCCCACCTACGGCGGTGGAGGGGAAGAAAGCGGCAGTTCCCTCTCCCTCGAAGAGGGGGAGGGTTAGGGAGGGGGCAAATGCTCCGACTCTTACATGCCGCCCGGATAGTTTGGGCCCCCGCCGCCTTCCGGCACGACCCAGTTGATGTTCTGGGTGGGGTCCTTGATGTCGCAGGTCTTGCAGTGGACGCAGTTCTGCGCGTTGATCTGCAGGCGCGGGTCGCTGCCGTCGTCGTTGCGGACGATCTCGTACACGCCGGCCGGGCAATAGCGCTGCTCCGGCGCGTCGTAGAGCGCCAGATTGACGCTGATCGGGACCGACTTGTCCTTCAGCGTCAGGTGCGGCGGCTGGTCTTCCTCATGGTTGGTGTTGGAGAGGTAGACCGAGGACAGGCGGTCGAAGCTGACCTTGCCGTCCGGCTTGGGGTAGGCGATCTTCGGCGCCTCGCTGGCCTTCACCAGGGTGGTGTGGTCGGCGTGGTGCTTCAACGTCCAGGGCGACTTGCCCTTCAGCGCCGTCT
Organism: uncultured Azospirillum sp.; assembly: GCF_946480385.1. The sequence continues at coordinate 48,460 of NZ_CAMLJP010000015.1, read as the reverse complement.
CGTAGGCGGCATTGGCCAGACCGGCCCACAGGCCCTTCTGGAAGCCCGGACGGATGTTGCGCACCGCGTACAGTTCCGGCCAGACCCAGGACTGCTTCAGCCGCTCCGGATAGGCGATGACCTCCGGACCGTTGTCGCTGCCGCCGGTGAGGTGGTCGAAGACGGCCTCGGCCGCGACCATGCCCGACTTCATGGCGGTATGGTTGCCCTTGATCTTCGGCACGTTCAGGAAGCCGGCACCGTCGCCGATGAGGAGGCCGCCGGGGAAGGTCAGCTTCGGGATCGACTGGAAACCGCCTTCCGACAGGGCACGGGCGCCATAGGCCAGACGCCGGCCGCCTTCGAAGGTCGGGCGGATCGCCGGGTGGGTCTTGTAGCGCTGGAACTCCTCGAACGGGCTCATGTGGGGGTTCCAATAGTCGAGGCCGACGACGAAGCCGACCGACACCAGATTCCCTTCCATATGATAGAGCCAGCTGCCGCCGTAGGTTTTGGGGTCCATCGGCCAGCCGATGGTGTGGACGATCAGGCCCGGCTTCGACTGGGACGGGTCGACCTCCCACAGTTCCTTGATGCCGATGCCGTAGGTCTGCGGCTGGCAGTCGCGGCGCAGGTCGAACGTCTCAAACAGGGTCTTGGTCAGCGAGCCGCGGCAGCCCTCGGCGAAGATGGTCTGCTTGGCGTGCAGCTCCATGCCGGGGGTGTAGTTGCCGGTCTTCTCGCCGTCCTTGCCGATGCCCATGTCGCCGGTGGCGACACCCTTTACCGCGCCCTTGTCGTCATACAGCACCTCGGCAGCGGCGAAGCCGGGGTAGATCTCCACCCCCAGCTCCTCGGCCTGGGTCGCCATCCAGCGGGCCAGATTGCCCAGGCTGATGATGTAGTTGCCGTGGTTGTTCATCTGCGGCGGGGCGAAGGGCGACTTGTAGGCCTTCGTTTCCGTCAGGAAGAGGAAATGATCCTCGCGAGCCTTTGTGGTGAGCGGAGCGCCCTTTTCCTTCCAGTCCGGGATCAGCTCGTCCAGCGCATGCGGTTCGAAGACGGCGCCGGACAGCAGATGGGCGCCCACCTCCGACCCCTTTTCGATCACGCAGACGCTAAGCTCCTGGCCGCTTTCGACCGCGCGCTGCCGCAGGCGGATCGCTGCGCTCAGGCCCGACGGGCCGGCGCCGACGATCAGAACATCGTATTCCATGACCTCGCGCGGTTCGCGTTCCATCACCACACTCCCCCACCGTCTTGTTTTGGTACTGTTTCCCTTGGGACGCCCTATGGTGTTTTGCGGGCGCGTGCTTGTAGCACGGTTTGCGCCGCACCCAAATTGGGTATCTGGACATGTAAGACCACACGATCTGTGGTAAGGTCAAACGATGATTGACGTATGCGACATCCTCGACGCGCTGCGCTGGCATGCCGACATCGGCTGCGACGAGGCCATCGGCGACGAGCCGACCGACTGGGCCACCTTCACCGCCCGACCGGTGGCGCGGGCGCCGTCTTCGGGCACGCCCGCGGCCGGTATGGCACCCGGTGCCGCCATGGCGCGCGGCCCGGCGCCGACTCGGGCGCCTGCCCCAGCAGCCCCCGCCGCCGCACGTCCGGCCGCCCTTTTCGCCTCGCCCGATCAACCGCTGGGCGCCAGCGAGGCCGGCATCCAGGCCCGCGCCAGGGCCGGAGAGGCGCAGACGCTGGAGGCGCTGGAGGCGGCGCTACGCAGCTTCGACGGCTGTCCGCTCAAGGCCACGGCGATGAACACCGTCTTCGCCGACGGCAACCCGCAGGCACCGGTCATGCTGATCGGCGAGGCGCCGGGCGAGGATGAGGACCGGCAGGGCAAGCCCTTCGTCGGGGTCAGCGGCAAGCTGCTGGACCGCATGCTGGCCCAGATCGGGCTGGACCGCGGCAAGGTCTATATCTCCAACATCCTGCCCTGGCGCCCGCCCGGCAACCGCAGCCCGACCCAGGCGGAAATCGCCGCCTGCCTGCCCTTCCTGGAACGGCATGTCGAACTGGTGCGGCCGAAGCTGCTGGTGGCGCTGGGCGGGGTGTCGACCAAGACCCTGCTGAACCGGGCAGAGGGGATCACCCGCCTGCGCGGGCAATGGAAGACATATGAAGTCGCGGGAACAGCGGTCCCACTGATGCCGATGCTCCATCCGGCGTACCTCTTGCGCAACCCTATCGCAAAGCGGGAAGCGTGGCGGGACATGCTTGCGTTGCAGCAAAGGATCGGCGAAGAAGGTATCAAGTATTCCCAAGACTAAAAGCAATGTCACAGCACCGCCTAAATCGTTCGTATGACTGCGGTCGGCGCACAGCACAAATGCCATCGCTCCATGCCGAAAGGCACCTTCCCAATGGGCTAGAGCCTTTTTTCCAGTCCTGTTAAGCCGTTGTAACATCTGCTGAATACCAGCCATGAAACATTCCGTGCGAATCCGTTGCTTGCGGTTCGCGCGGTCGTGGGGTATCCCGGAGCCATGCTCCGGATATTTTGCAGTGCAGCATACCGGGTCGCGAGCGCGGCCCCGCTGCGGCGGAACCTTCTGGGGGTGCTGGGTCTCACGGTGGCTTACACCCTGGGACCCGACGGTGCGGTCGGGTTCCGGCCCGCTTGCGCCGCCCTCATCATCCACGCGCCGGACGGTCACGCCGTCGTCCCGCCCGGCGGGGATTCCGTGCCTGACCCCGACAGCCCCGTTTTCGGCGAATCGCTTGGCGATCCGTCCGCGGGGCTCCCTGAAATCGCAGCCCCCGAGTCCGCCGATGGTGGCCCCCCGGCAGTCCCTGCGGTGGACGAGGCGCCCGGCCCTGTCGGCGTCCCGCTTCTGCTCGCGACCGACGACGATGCCCGTGCCGTCCAGCTGGACGAGGAAGATGCCGCCCGTTACCGCCGCATCTTTGCGGCGCAGGAGCGGGCGGACTGGGACGCCGCCGATGCCGAGATGGCGAAGCTGAAGGACCGCCGTCTGGTCGGCTACGTCCTGCGCCAGCGCTATCTCCATCCCGACCGCAAGGCCAGCTACGAGGAACTCGCCCGCTGGATGCAGGATTACGGCGATCTCGCCGGAGCGGAGCGGATCCACAGCCTGGCCCAGAAGCGCCAGCCCGCCGGCCAGCGGGCGCCGAAGCCGCCGCGGGGCGAGGAGCGCGTGCGCCTCGTCGGATCGCTGGAGCGGCTGGGCGGTCTGCGCACCGTCGCCAGCAACGAGGACGATGATGATGACAGCGTCACCGTCGCGCCGCGCAGCCGCACCGTGTCCCGTGCCCGCAGCGACCGCGCGGCGGTGGCCCGGGTGGAGGAACTGCTGCGCTCCGGCCGCACCGCCACCGCCCTCAGCCTGCTGGGCCAGGATGATTTCGGCGGCAAGCTCGACACCGTGCAGTATGACGCCGCCCGCGCCCGCATCGCCGCATCCCTCTTCTATTCCGGCGAGACGGCGCAGGCGCTGACTCTCGCCTCGGCCAGCGCCGCGCGGTCCGGCGACATGCTGCCGGAAGCGCATTGGATCGCCGGGCTCGCCGCCTGGCGGCTGAAGCAGACCGACCGGGCCGCCCGCCATTTCGAAGGCATGGCGGCGGCCGGCCCGCGCTCCCCCTGGAAGGCGGCGGCTGCCGACTATTGGGCGGCCCGGGCGCTGGCCCGCAAGCCCGGCAAGGAGAAGGAGGCGGCGGAGCATCTGGCCGCAGCCGCCCGCTATCCGCACACCTTCTATGGCCTGATCGCGTTGCGCACCCTGGACGGGCTGGAAAAGGTGCACTGGCAGGCGCCGGAACTGACCGGACGCCAGCTGGCGGCGATGGCGGCCAAGCCGGCCGGTGCCCGTGCCATCGCCCTGCTCCAGGCCGGTCAGCGCGAACTGGCGGGAATGGAGCTGCAACGCATCGATCCGCAGGGCGACCAGCTGGTCGAACAGGCGATGGTGGCGCTGACCGACCGCGCCGGCGTCGCCTCGCTGTCGCTGCGGCTGGGCAATGCGGTGGCGGGGCCGGACGGCGCACCCTATGCCGCGGCGCTCTACCCGCTGCCGCACTGGAAGCCGCGCGATGGCTTCGCGCTGGACCGCGCGCTGGTCTTCGCGGTGATGCGCCAGGAATCGCGCTTCGACCCGCGGCTGGTCAGTTCCGCCGGGGCGACCGGGCTGATGCAGATCCTGCCCAGCACGGCCCAACATGTGCGCGAACGCAATGCCGACATCGGCAGCGACGACGCCAGCCGCGACGCCCTGTTCGACCCGTCCCGCAACATGGAACTGGGTCAGCGCTACCTGTCGGAACTGCTGGGCATGCCGGATATCGACGGCAACCTGTTCCTGGCCGCCGCCGCCTACAATGCCGGGCCGGGCAATCTGGCGCGCTGGCGGCGCGACCTGAGTGACATCACCGACCCGCTGCTGTTCATCGAAAGCCTTTCCTTCGGCGAGACACGCGACTATGTGGAGAAGGTGATGGCGAACTTCTGGATCTACCGGCTGCGGCTGGGCCAGGAGACCGCGTCGCTCACCGCCGTCGCCGATGGGAAATGGCCGACCTACACCGCGGTGGAGGCCCGCCCGACCGAGGTCGCGACCCGTCCGGATCCGCTGCCCGCGGTCAAGTCGGCGCCCCCCGTCGCGGTGGAAACGGTGGCGGAGCGGGGAGAGGCCAGCCCGACACCCTGACCGCCGGCGCCCCCTTGTCGGGCTCCGGCCCGACATGAGGACACGCCTGCCGCCATGCCGAAGATCGACGAGAGCCGCCCCTTCCTTCCCGTGAACATCGCCGTGGTGACGGTGTCCGACACCCGTACCGCCGCCGACGACCGCTCCGGCGACGCGCTGGCGGAGCGGATCGCCGGAGCCGGCCACAAGGTGGCCGCCCGGACCATCGTCAAAGACGACATCGCGGCGATCCGCGCCCAGGTCCAGGCCTATATCGCCGATCCGCAGATCGATGTGGTGCTGACCACCGGCGGCACCGGCGTCACCGGCCGCGACGTGACGCCGGAAGCGGTCGAGGCGCTCTATGAAAAGGCGATCCCCGGCTTCGGCGAGCTGTTCCGCTATCTCAGCTATGCCAAGGTCGGAACCTCCACCATCCAGAGCCGGGCGACCGGCGGCGTCGCCAACGGCACCTACATCTTCGCCCTGCCCGGCTCGCCCAGCGCCTGCCGCGATGCCTGGGACGACATCCTGGTCTGGCAGCTCGACAACCGCCACCGCCCCTGCAACCTGGTGGAACTGATGCCCCGCCTGCGCGAGCATATGGCGTGAGCGGAGTTGGAGTGAGCGGGCCGGCTGGATTCTCGATCGCGGCCCTGCACGTCGCGCTGACCCGGCTTCCGCGCCTTGCCGACCTACCCGCCGACGCGCTGGAGCCGATGCCGCTGAAGGGCGTCGCCCACGACCATGTGCGGCTGCGCGGCTGGCGGCTGGTCGCCCGCATCCCGCGCTGGAGCCAGCTTGGCCTCGACGCCTGGACGGCGCTGGAGCGGCAGGCCGCCGCCTTTCAGCGGGCGGAAATGTCGGGCCACACCCCGCGCTTCGCCGGCCTGCTCCCGCCGGGAGACGGGTTGCCGCTCGGCGCCCTGGTGGTGGGCGAGGTGGAGGGGCGCACCCCCACCCTACCCGGCGACATGCCGGCCATCGCCCGCGCACTCGCCGCCCTGCACCGCATGGCGCCACCGGATTTCTACGAGCCGCTTCCCGCACCACCGGACCCGGTCGCCGCATTGCTGGCCCAGGTCGAACGGCAGGCGGACTGGTTCGACCGCGCCGACCTGTCGACCGAGGCGCGCGCGCTGATCGCGGAGGAACTTGCCGCCGCCCGAGCCGACGACCTCGCCCCGCCCCAAGAGACCCCGATGCCGCTGACCGCGGTGGGGGTGGACGTGCATCCCGGCAATTTTCTGATCGACGCTCACGGGAAGGCGTGGTTCACCGATTTGGAAAAGCTGCAATACGGCCACCCGGCCAGCGATCTCGCCCATGCCAGCCTCTACACCTCGACCAAATGGGATCCGGAGGTGAATGCGGAATTGAATCCGGCCGACGTCGATGCCTTCATCGAAGCCTGGGCCATCGCGGTTCCGGGCGACCTCGCTGACGAGGTGCGGCCCTGGCTGAAGCAGCTGCGCCGGCTGACATGGCTGCGCACCCTGTCCTGGATGGCCCGCTGGTCGGTGGAGGGCGCCACCCTCTCACCCGGGATGCCGGAGGCGTTGCGCACCCATATGGACGCGCACGCCACCGACATCCTGCGCCCGGAGCGGATCGAACAGGTGCGGCGGGAGTGGCGTTAGCGGGTGTGAAAACGGGGCGCACGCGAAAGTCTCTTGCCCGCGCCCTGCCGAAAATGATGGGATACCGACTCGGAAAACGAGGTGACGAGAGCATGACGAGTTTCCGACGCCGGTTGCTGCCGATCTCCCTGGCCGTCCTGATGGCCGGGACCGCCTTGGCGCCCGCCCTTGCCGCCGGGCCGGCGGCGGGTCCCGCCGCGGATGATGCCAATGGTTCCGCCACCGGCAGCTATCTGGCCGGCCGCTACGCCCAGCACCAGGATGATTGGACTGCGGCGGCGCGCTTCACCGCGCATGCTCTGGCCGCCGATCCCGACGATCCCGCCCTGCTGCGCCGCACCTTCCTGCTGCGGCTGGGCGAGGGGCGGATCGATACGGCAGTCGGCTACGCCGGCCGTCTGCTCGACGAAAAGGGCGAGCCGCAAATGGCGCTGACCCTGCTGGCCGCCGACGCGCTGGCCAAGGGCAAGCTGGACGAGGCCGATGGCTATGCCGCCCGCCTGCCGACGGACGGACTCGGCCGTTTCCTGACACCGCTGACCCGCGCCTGGCTGGCCACGGCCCGCGGCAAGACGGACGAGGCGCTGACGGCGTTGCAACCGCTGTCCGGCGTCCAGGGCTTCGAGGCGCTCTACAACCTGCATGCCGGGCTGATCCTCGACCTCGCCGGCCGCAACGACGAGGCGGCGGCCCGCTACGCCAAGGTGACGGAGACCGACGCGCCGCTGCGCGTGGTGCAGATCGTCGGCAGCTTCATGAACCGCACCGGCCGCAAGGACGAGGCGCGCAAGCTCTACGAGGCCTTCCAGGGCAGCAACCCCGACGGGCTGCTGGTGGAGCCGGCGCTGGCCGCCATGGCGAACGCGCCGTCCGACACCCGCCCGGTCCCCGATGCCCGTTCCGGCCTTGCCGAGGCGCTGTTCGACCTGGGCAGTGCGCTGCATCATGAGAATGCCGACGAGCCGGCGCTGCTGTTCGGCCGCATCGCGCTGCACCTGCGCGACGATCTGGGGCTGGCGCATCTGCTGATCGGCGACATCACCGCGTCGCGCGACCATCACGAGGAGGCGCTGGCTGCCTACAAGAGGCTGGAGAAGGATCCGCTGCTGGGCTGGACCGCCCGCATGCGCGAGGCCGACAGCCTCGCCCGCATGGATCGCAACGACGAGGCCATCGCGATCCTCAAGGACCTTGCCGCCGAACGTCCGGAACGCACCGATGCGATCACCCGACTGGGCGACATCTATCGCTACGCCAAGCGCTATGCCGAAGCGATCCCCGCCTACACCACCGCGCTGGAGCGGATCGGCACGCCGCAGGAACGGCATTGGCCGCTGCTGTACGCCCGCGCCATGTGCTACGAGAAGACCAAGCAGTGGCCGCAGGCGGAGGCCGACCTGCAGGCGGCGCTGAAGCTGCGGCCGGACGAGCCGTCGCTGCTCAACTTCCTCGGCTACAGCTGGATCGACCGCGGCGAGCATCTGGGCAAGGCCAGGGCGATGGTGGAGCGGGCGGTGGAACTGCGCCCGCGTGACGGCTACATCGTCGACAGCCTGGGCTGGGCGCTCTACCGGCTGGGCGACTATGAGGCGGCCGTCGCCAAGCTGGAGCGCGCGGTGGAGTTGAAGCCGGTCGATCCGACCATCAACGACCATCTCGGCGACGCCTATTGGCGCGCCGGCCGACGCAACGAGGCCCGTTTCCAGTGGATGCGCGCGCTGCGCAGTGCCGACGACGACACCGACAAGGCCGCCATCCAGACCAAGCTGGACAAGGGCCTGCCGGAGCAGAAGGCCGCAGCGAAGCAGTGAGCGAAGCCCTCTCCCGCCTCTCGCACAAACTTCGTTTGTGCTGACGGCGTCAGGCGGATCGGAGATCCGCCGAGAGGCCTAGCAGTGTGCGGAAAAAGTCTCGTTGGAGGCCAAGAGCTACAATATGCGGTGTTCGCCTTTGTGGGTCGGCCACAACATAAAGGCCCCCTACCTCCTTTGCCCGACTTTTTCCGCAGCCTGCTAGGAGAGGGCTCAGCAACTCGACCCTACACCTTCTCCGCCACATAGGGCTTGTACAGGCTGTCGGTCTGCTGGATATGCTCCACGAACCAGTCCTTCAGCAGCAGGATCAGGTCCATGCGCAGCATGGTGGGGTTGTCGCCGTCGAAGTCGCGGGCCAGCTTTTCCACCTCGTCGGCGAAATAGCGGTGGGCGGCGAGGTGGCCGTCCAGCTCGGGATAGCCGCAGCGTTCCATCATCGCCTCCTCCCGCGCGAAATGGACGGCGACGTAGTCGCGGAGGCTGGCGAGCAGACTGGACAACTCCTCCCGGTTGGCTGGGGTGATGCCGCTTTCCAGCAAACCGTTGAACAGGTCGAGAAGGCGCCGGTGCTCGTCGTCGAGCACGGGCACGCCGACGCTCATGGATTTGTCCCAAACGACGTAGCTCATCGCAACGATCTCCCCCCTCGCGACCCGCGATCGCAGGCGCATTCCGCGGACTGAGGCGGTTGCGGCCGGCCATGGCTGGGTTGTGGACATCTTGACAGGGATCCTAAAACCGGCAACCGTGCCCGTCCAAGCGGCAAATCCCCGCAGGGGGCGCGGCAAGACGCGCATCGCGCCAAGCCCTCCCCTGCTAAAGCGACAGAGTGACCGATGGCCCTGCTCGACGAGATCGCGGAGAAGAAACGGGCGCTGGACGCCGCGCGTCCCCTGCCGCAGGAGGTCGTGCACGGCATCGCCGACCGGTTCGAGCTGGATCTGACCGTCGCCGCCGCGGCGCTGGAGGAGATTCCGCTCAAGCGCGCAGACGTGAAAACGATCCTGGAGCGCGGCAGCATCCTGCGCCACCGTGGGGTGGAGGAACAGCGCTTCGTCCTGAACCACCGCGCGGCGCTGGAACTGATGGCCCGGCTGTCCTTCGATCCATCGGGCGCCGTCACCGAACGCACGGTCACCGCCTTCCATGCCGTGCTCTATCGCGGGATCGAGGACGAAGCCGGGAAGTACCGTGACGGTCCGCCGAAGGACGATCCGGCCGAAACGGCGCCCGACCCGGCAAAGCTGCGCGTGTCGATGTCGGCGCTGTCGACCTGGATGCGCAAGTCCGATGCCGGGCCCGACACCGCCTTCGAGGCGCATCACCGGCTGAGCGCCATCCGCCCCTTCCATGCCGGCAACCGGGCGACGGCGCTGCTGCTGTGCAATCTGATCCTCAACCGCGCCGGCTACCCGCCGGTGGTGGTCCAGGCCGATGACCGCGGCCTGTATCTGGACCTCGTCGAGCGGGCCTGGTCGGTCGGCGACAAGACACCCTTCCGCGACCTGATGATGCGATTCCTGTCCCAGAGCCTGGACTTCTGCCTGGAAGCGGCGGGCAAAGGCGAAGACGAGGCGGACGGGGACGAGGCTCCCTAAACGGCCGATCCGGCCGGCAGGCGCAGGCGCGACGGCCGGTCGGGACCGCTGTGGATCAGCAGGGTGATCGGCAGCGCATCGACGCGGCGGGTCTCGCCCGGCTCCGCCCCGGTGCCTGGATTGACTGGATAGGCCGGGAAACAGGACCCGGCGAGACTGAGCCGCAGCGCCGATCCTGGTGCCAGTGTGGCGCAGGCCGCCCGCATGGCGATGGTCAGCGGGCGGGTTGGATCGCCCGGCTCAACCCGCGCATGGCCCTGAGTCAACGGCAGCACCTGACCGTCTGGCCGCAAGACCGACAGCACGGCGCTGACGTCGAAGGATGGCGCGTCTGCCTCCACCCACACATCCAGCGCCACCCGCCCCGCCAGCATCAGCGGCTCGTCCAGCGGCAGGCTGGTGTAGGTCGCGACGTCCGGGCGGCGGTCGATGACGGCGCGGTCGAGACGCCCGGCGGCATCCGGCACCGCATGGCCGCCGACTGTCGGCACCGGCGTGCGCGGGTCGTGCACCACCACGTCGAGCGCCTCAAGATCGGGCATTTCCAACTCCAGCCGCCCACCCTGACGGTTGGCAAGGCCGTCGCTGGTCAGATGCAGGACGGCTTCGGCCGCCGGCAGGTTGGACAGGTCGTGCCAGCGTCCGGTCTCCACATCATGCAGGCGGACAGAACCGCCACGGTCACTTCCCTCGCCCTTCAGCACCCGGTCAAACCATGTCAGTTGCAGTGTGTCGAGAGTCGGCGCCTGCCCCGGCGCGGCGGCGGGTCCATCGGCGTCCCAGGGGCCGACGACCAGCCGCACCGGCGCTCTCTGGAATGCGGCGAAACGCTCATGGGCGTCCAGCATGCCGGCCAACCGCGGATCGTACCAGCCGCCGATCTGCAGGACCGGCACGTCGGCCGGCATGGCGTCCTGCATAGCCTTGGGCGACAGCGCGGCCCAGGATGGACCGGGCACCGGATTGGTCAGCCAGTCGTCGTAATGGGTGTAGCGGGCGTAGTCGCGCAGGGCCTGCGGCCGCGACGGGATCTCGTCGTCGATGGGCAGGCTGCGCGCCGCGTCCGACAGCAGCCGGTGGCCGGTTCCGTCCTCCACCCGCCGCGCGGCGTCGGCCGCGGTGCGCAAGGCCCAGCCCATCGCGTCGGCCAGCCGGAAGGCCCCGCCCTCATATGCCCAGTCGGAGAAGACATCCCAGCCGGCGAAGGCCGGCGCCACCGCGCGCAGGGCCGAGGGCGCTTCGGCCAGCGTCAGCCATTGCGCCATTCCAGCATAACCGCAGCCATACATCGCCACCGACCCAGACGATCCCGGCAGGGAGGCCGCCCAGGCGACGGCATCGGCACCGTCCTCCCGCTCCGCCTCGAACGGTCGGAAGCGGCCGTCGGATGTGCCGCAGCCGCGCATATCCTGCACCACCACGACGTAGCCGCGCGCCGCGTACCAGCGCGGATGCGCATAGTGGCTGGTAAGGGCGGTGCGCCGGCCGCAGGGGACACGCAAGAGAAGCACCGGCCATGTGCCGGCGGCATCGGGCCGGTAGAGGTCCGCATCCAGCCGCACACCGTCCCGCGTCCGCATCGACACGGTTTCCGGCGGCCGGACCGGCAGCAGGCTATGGGAGTGGTGGATCACCGGGGCCAGATGGGTCATGGCTGATCGGGCTCGCTCGATGACGAACAACAGATAATGTGTCGTCGTGGCAAAGCCCATGCCAGAGGAGGGACGGCAATTGGCCTAAATTTTAAGGCCGTGAATCCAGCCATGAAAAGCCCTCGCCCCCTGCGGGGAGCGGGCTTTCCCGGATTTCGCAGTCGTTTCGTGGTTGGTGCCGGTCAACCCGAGGACAAATTCCAGCCGCCCATTTCCAGTGCCGATGCCGCTTCCACGGGCAGACCGCCCAATCAGGCGGCAATCAGCTCGAAACGGTCGACATCGACCATGCCGCGGTCGGTGATCTTCAGGTGCGGGATGACCGGCAGCGGCAGGAAGGCCAGTTGCAGGAAGGGCTCGGCCAGCGGACAGCCCATGGCGCGGACGGCGGCGCGCAAAGACCGCAGCTTCACCTCCACCGTCTCGAACGGCTCCAGGCTCATCAGCCCGGCCAGCGGCAGCGCCAGTTCACCGACCACCTGCCCGTTGCGCACGGCGACGAAACCGCCCTGCAGTTCGATCAGCCGGTTCACCGCGACGCGCATGTCGGCATCGCTGGCACCCACCACGCAGATGTTGTGGCTGTCATGACCAACCGACGAGGCCAGCGCCCCTTCCGCGAAGCCAAAGCCCTGGACGAAGCCGCGGCCGATGTTGCGGTTGCTGCCGTGGCGGGCGAAGACGCAGATTTTCAGCAGGTCGCGCGACGGATCGGCCACCATCCGGCCGCCCACCACCGGCACCTCGATCCGCCGGTGTTCGGTCAGGATTTTACCCGGTTCGAGCCCGATCACCGACTGGACCGACCCGCCGGCCGGCACGGCGAAATCCTCCTCGGCAACCGGTTCCAGCTTCACCGAATCCAGACCCACCGGCGTCACTGCCGGGCGACCGTCGAAGCTGTGCGGCCCGACGACCCGGCCGTTGCGGATGACGCGGTTGACCGCGCAGTCTTCCAGATCGTCGAGCAGCACCAGATCGGCGCGATGCCCCGGCGCCACCAGCCCGCGGTCGTAAAGGCGGAAGCCGCGGGCGGCCGACCATGTGGCGGCGCGATAGACATGGGCGACCGGAGCGCCGAGGCGGATGGCGCTGCGGATCAGGTGATCCATGTGCCCCTCCTCCGCGATGTCCAGCGGGTTGCGGTCGTCGGTGCAGAAGCCGAGGAAGGGCGAAGTCTCCGGCTTGATGACTTCGGCCAGGGCATGGACGTCCTTCGACACCGACCCGTCACGGATCAGCACCTGCATGCCCTTGCGCAGCTTCTCCATCGCTTCCGCCGCACTGGTCGTTTCGTGGCAGTTGCGGATGCCGCAGGAGAGATAGGCGTTCAGTTCCTTCCCCGACACCAGCGGGGCATGGCCGTCGATGTGACGGCCGTCGAAGGCGGCCAGCTTGTCCAGCACGCCGTCCACCTTGTGGAAGACGCCGGGGAAGTTCATGAACTCCGCCAGCCCCAGCACGCGGGGATGGTCCATGTGACGGATCAGGTCCGGCGCCTCCAGCCGAGCGCCCGACGTCTCCAGCTCCGTCGCCGGCACGCAGGAGGACAGCTGCACGAACAGGTCGAGCGCCGTGCCCCCGGCACTGTCGAGGAAATAGTTGAGGCCCCGCTCGCCCAGCACATTGCAGATCTCGTGCGGGTCGCAGATGGCGGTGGTGGTGCCGCGGGGCAGGACGCAGCGGTCGAACTCCTGCGGGGTGACGCAGGTGGATTCGCAATGGACATGGGTGTCGATGAAACCGGGAACCACGGTCAGCCCGCGCCCGTCGATCTCCTCCACCCCGTCATAGGACTCGTAGGTGCCGACGATGATCTCGCCGCAGACGGCGATGTCGCCCTCCGCGATCTCGCCGGTGACGACGTTGAGGAAGCGCGTGTTCTTGATGACCAGATCGGCCTTCGCCTCACCCAGCGCCTGCCCGATGCGCGTCTTCAGATCGTCCCGCCCCACTGCCCGGCTGACCGACATGTCCCACTCCGCCTGTCGTCTATTCAAAGAGGCAAAGTGGCCCGGCGCGCCGCCCCGCGCAAGCGGCTATCCGCCGGCCTGCTGCCGGAAGGGGGAGCGGGCCCGCTCCTGCGCGAAGGCGGCGAGAACCTTGGCGTTGTCCAGTTCCAGCCCTTCCGCCACCGCACGGCGCATGTTGGTGTGCAGGAACCAGTGGCAGGCATGGGAAAGTTTCGGCAGGAAACCTCGCGCCAACTTGTGCGGGCCGCCGCGCCCACCGTCCACCCGGTTCAAACCCCGGGCAATCGCCCGTTCGACGGTGCGGTAATAGCAGATCTCGAAATGGACCAGCCTCGCGTCCTCCCTCGCCCCCCAGTTACGGACATAGAGGCAGCCATCTCCTTCCATGGTCAACAAGGCGCCGACCGCAACTCCGCCGGTTTCGGCGAAAGTCAGCGTCACGGCATCACCGAAATCAGCACAGAGCCGCAGGACGAAATCCGCCGTCAGCGCCTGACGCCTCCCCCGGCGGCGATGGAGGTCGGCCAGCAATTCCAGGAAAACCGCGACGTCGGCTTCATTCACCCGACTGCCCGGCACGTCGTAGATGCGCACTCCGCTTTCCCGGACCTTGCGGCGTTCCCACAGCAGCGTGCCGCGCCGGTGGCTCGTCAGACTGTCGGTGAAGTCGGTAAAATCACGATACCCCTCGTTCCGCCACTCGTAATCGATGGCATGGCGGGTCAACCATCCCATCTTCTCGAAACGGGCACGGTCCTCCTCGTCCGGAAAGCCAACATGGATGGACGACAGGCCATGATTGTGGGCCAGCGAATGCATTGCCCCTGTCAGTGCATCTGCTACGCCGGACGGCGCTCCCTCCCGAAGCAATATCCGTGGGCCGGTCGCCGGTGTGTAGGGGACCTCCATGACCAGCTTCGGAAAATAGCGTCCACCCGAAGACTGGAAACCGTCGACCCAGGCCTGATCCGGCCAGAACTCGTCCGTGGACCGGTCGCGTAGATAGAGAGGCGCCGCGCCAACCGTCCGGCCCCAACCATCCCGTACGATCATATGAGCGGGGCGCCAACCATTGTCCGGCCCGGCCAGTCCGCTGTCTTCAGCCGCGCTCAGATAGGCGTGACGCAGGAACGGCCCTTTGCCGGCGGCGCAGGCATCCCATTCCTGCGGATCGATCCCGGAGATCCCGAATACCATCGCGACCGACAACGGTTCACCTTGCCGGTCGCCGTCCCGCGCAACCGGTCCCTGCCTCATGAACATGCCATTCCCTGATTATTCCCCGTCGTAGGGCGGCGCCACCGGAAGCCGCACGCTGACCGTCGTGCCTTCCCCCTCGCGGCTGCGGATGTCCAGCGTGCCGTTCAGCAGATCGACGAAGGATCGCACGAGCGGCAGGCCCAGCCCCGTACCGCCGGAGCGGCGGGACAGCTGGCTGTCGACCTGACCGAAGGGTTGCAGGGCGATGGCTATGCCTTCCGCATTCATGCCGATCCCACTGTCGGCCACCTCGATCAGGATGCGGCCGGCTTCCGGGTGGACCCGCAGGGTGACGCTGCCGCCGCTGGGGGTGAACTTCACCGCGTTGGTCAGCAGGTTCAACAGGATCTGCTTCACCCGTACCGGGTCGCCCAGCAGGCGGGGCGTTTCGGGGGCGATGTCCTGGATCAGCGTCAGCCCACCTTCCTCCGCCCTTTCGGCGATCAGCAGAAGCGAGCTTTCAACGGCATCGCGCACGTCGATCGGCTGCGGATGCATTTCCAGCTTGCCGGCTTCGATCTTGGCGACGTCCAGGATGTCGCTGATGACCGCCAGCAGATGTTGGCTCGACTTGCCGATCACCTTGGCATAGTCGAGATATTTGGGGTGGCCGAGCGGCCCGACGATCTCGCTCTCCATCATCGAGGAAAAGCCGATGATGGCGTTCAGCGGCGTGCGCAGCTCGTGACTCATATTGGCGAGGAACTCGCTCTTGGCGCGGTTGGCGAGTTCGGCCTGCTCCTTGGCCTGGATCAGCGCCTGTTCGGCGCGGCGGCGTTCCTGGACCTCCTGCATCAAAGCGCGGGTACGCTCGGCCACCCGCATCTCCAGCTCGTCGCGGGCCTGACGCAGAGCCAGTTCCGCCCGCTTGCGCCGGGTGATGTCCTGGCCGACGCAGAGGATGCCCGCCGGCGCACCGTCGGCCTCCGGCAGCCTGTTCAGGTTCCACAGAAGCACACGTTCGCTCATGCAGTCCTGCTCGCGCAGGGCCTGCTCGAAATTGCGGACCTCCATTCCCCCGGCGGCGACCTTGAGCTGGGCGGCAAAGGCACCGGTCGGCTGCTCGCCCATCACCTCGGTCCAGGGACGGCCGATCGCCGTGCCGGCCTCCAGCCCGAAGGCGCGTTCAGCATCGCGGTTGGCCTCCAGCACGCGGCCGTCGTCCCCCAGCACCAGGATGATGCTGGCCGCCGTGCGCAGCAGGGAGCGGAAGCGCGCCTCCCCCGCCCGCGCCTCGCTCTGGCGCAGTGCGGCTTCCAACTCGACGATGCGGCGCTCCAGCCGGCGGACAATGTCGGCCGGGCCGCCTCCCGGCGATGGAGCCGGGTCGGCGAAGAAGATCGGATCGGTCACGCCGCGGCGTTTTCCGGCTGCATCATGTCGCCCAGCTTCGCCAGCAGGAACTCCAGATCCTCCGGCGCCAGATCTTCGTACTGGGTCAGGATGCGCTCGATGACGCGGCGGCGGTGGCGCTCGCGGTCGCCAGGTTCGCCGTCATAGGGGGTCTCCTTCAGCACGTCGATGGCGATGCGGCAGGCCGGCAGCAGGGCCGGCGGCAGTTTTGCCTTGTCGTACAGAGACTTCAGCCCCAGCCGCCCGGCATCGTGGATCAGCAGCCGGGCGTTGGTCAGCGGCACGTTCGCCATGCGCGACATTGCCATTTCGAAAAAGGCGATGTCGCCGGTGCACAGCGAGCGGACCAGCAGCGACGGCGTCAGACGGCCGGTGCGGGCAAGCTGGGTCACCAGCCGGTCCAGCGCCCCTTCGTCGCTTTCCCCGGTGAACAGGGCAACGGTCGCCCGTTCACGGCTTTGCAGGATCAGCTCCGACGCGACCTTCGACGGCAGTTCATGATACGAGACCAGATGCTGGCGCAGCCGTTCCGACACGACGGCGACCAGACGCTCGGCGATGGTGATCGGCAGCTTGGAACGGTGCACAAGCGGATCCTGCACCGCCTCGCTGGCGCCGAAGCGATCGATGACGCGGCCCAGGCTCTGCTCGCCGAGTTCCGCCCCCTCGTTGGCGACCAGCGCCGCGACCGCGTGTTCGGACCCGCTTTCGATCAGCGCGTCGGCCACCACGGCCGGCACGGTCGGGCGCTGGGCGATGGCGGTACTCTTTGCCTCTGCACCCGTCCGCACAATCTCTACCAGATCGGCCGGCGTCAGCACGGTGGAGACGCTCAGCACCGGGATCGCCACCGCCTCCACGTCGCGGGCCAGGGTCAGGGCGACGTCGCGCGGCAGAGACGGGCTGGATTTCAGATTCTCGGCCAGAGTCTGGCGGACGCGAAGGACCGTGTCCGTGACCATCACGCGGATGATGTCCTCCGCCAGCATGCGCTCCGACTGCGACAGCTCCGGGCTGTCGAACTGCTGAGCCAGCTTGGCGGCCAGATCGGTCCGGCTGTTCGGCGACGGGTCGGCCAGAAGCCGCGCCACGTCCTGTTGGGTCAGATGACCCGACTTCAAACCGTCACTCATGGGTGCCGGACCCTTCCTGCCCTGGTCCGTCTCCATATGGGTCGCGGAACGCAAAACCCGCGCGAATGTGGGCGGAGACTTGTCCACACCGTCAAGGATCTTCCGAAACGGTTGAACCTTCCTTAACGCCCTGCGGTCATAAGCCCATGGCCTTTGGCCATAAGCCCACAGAAGGAGGAGCCGCTCACGGCATTTCGACGAAGCTGGGTGGCTCCGGCAGGATGGACCGGTGGCGCCGCGCCCCGCGCAGATGCAGCGCCACCTCGGCGATCTGCTGCTCCACCGAGATGTGGCGCTGCGACGCGACCTCCAGCCCGCGGTCCTCGTAGACATAGGCATCGGGATGGCTGTCCGCCCAGCGCTGGATGGCGGTGTCACGGTCGCGCAGCAATCCGACGATGGTCGGGCGGAACAGCCGCATCATCGCGGTGATCCAGCGGTTGGCAGGCCAGGACGGCCGGGCATGGTCGATCTCGAAGGCGTCGAGCATGGCAATCACGTCGTCGGCCTTGTACCAGGTCTCCCCGGTCACCCAGCGGTTGGTGGTGAACAGCCGCACCGGCTGGCCGGCCACGTCCATGGCAATGCCGATCAGGTGGGACAGTGCGTCGTTGTCGTTGTCCGGCGGTACGAAATCGGCCAGCGGTGCCGGTCGCAGACCCGGCGGCATGCCGTGCGGACGCAGGAAGGTGTGGAAATGCCCATGCTCTCCCTGCGGCCGTTCGCCTTCGGGATGGCAGTGATAGTAATACTGGGCATGGAATTCGGCGTCATAGACGTCGCCCGGCGGATAGTGCTTCCACTCGTACAGCGTGCCGTGACCGCGCAGAAGCTCGCCCACCACCGTGTCGCCGGTCTTGGCCAGAACGCGCTGGCACAGGCGCACCTCGCGTCCAGCCTCGGCCATCGCCTCCAACTCTTCCCGGGACACGTCCGACAAATCCGTCATCGCCCGATCCTGCGCTGCGCGAACACCCCTATTACGTACGCGGCTATGCGGGCGTGGCAAGGTCTTTTCGGTTTTCGCACCTGCGGTTGCGGCCAGGCCTACGCTTGGCCGTTCAAGTGCCGGCCATTCAGCTGCCGGAAGGGTGGAAACGCCGCGACAGCGACCAGCTCACCAGTTCCCCGGTAACCCGGCCCAGCGCCTCGTCGAAGGCGGCGATCACGTCGGTGAAGGAACGGCCGCGCACCGGTGCCGACGCCTCGAAGGTCTCGCCGGCCTCGATGGTCCGGCGCGGCATGGCGACCAGCTTGGCCGACAGCCGCACATGCACCCGGTCGGGTATGGCGGCACCCGGCGTGGCGTATTCGGCCTGGAAGTCGCGCAATTCCGACTTCAGCACATAGTCGGAGCGCAAGCCCACCGTGTCGCGCCCGACCGAAACGATGCGCCCGCTGTCCTCGAAGGTCTGGACGATCAGCCCCTGCACCATGTTCGGCGCCCGGTCGGCCCAGGACACGTCGGCGAAATAGTCGAGCGAGGTGGGCGTGCGGGCCAGCGCAATGCGCGGCGTGTCGATTCCCGCCGCAGCCGACGGCGTCTCCACCAGCAATTGCCAGTCGGCCTTGGGGCCGGGGGCGACGGTGGCCCGCGGGGTCAGGGTGTAGAGATGCGGCGCCGTCGGGTTCAGCGTCGAACAGGCGGTCAGCCCCAGCAGCAGGGCGGCCCCCAGAATCCTGCACACGACAGCCCCTGCAGTTCCGCTACGCTCCATCCTCGCAAGCCTCATTTCCCACGCACCTCCACGCCCTGCCGCGTCCCGCCGAAGAGGAAGTTCGACGGGTCGTTCTCGATCCGCGTGACCACCCGCGACAGCTGGCCCGAGAGATCGCGCAGCTGGGTGATCAGCAACGTCAGTTCATACAGTCCCGTGGCGGTAAAGTCGCGCACCGGCTCGCGATTTTCGGCGACGAGGCCGTTCAGCGTGTCCGAGGTGCGCTTCAGCGACCGCAGCAGCTCGCGCGCCTCGCCACCCAGCTGCTTGGCGGTGCCGTCCACCGTCGCCAGCGTGTCGTGCGTCTGGGCCAGCGTGCGGTCCAGCTGCGGCCCGACGGCCTCGAACCCGTTCAGCGTCCGTCGCGCCTGGGCCATGGTTTCGTCCAGGCCGGCGCTGGCACGGGCAAGCTCGGCGCTGATGGTGCGGGCATTGGCCAGGATGTCGCCGATCGCCTTCTGGTTCTCGCCGTTCAGCATCTCGCCAAGCTTGGTGATGACCTCCAGCGAGCGGTTGACCAGCTGCGGCGCGCTGTCCACCACCGCGGTCAGCGAACTGGGCCGCGACGGGATGGTCAGCACCCCGTCGGCATCGGTGGCGGTCAGCCGCTTGCCCCCCACCGTCCCGCCGGAGATCTGGACATAGGCGCCGCCGGTGATGCCCTGCACCTCCAGCGAGGCGATGGAATCGGACATGATCGGCGTGCCGTTCTGCACCTCGATCGTCACCCGCACCCGCGTCACGTTGTCCGGGTCGAGCCGGATGTCCGACACGGTGCCCACCGGCACGCCACGGTAGCGCACCGGGCTTCCCTGCTGCAGACCGGTGACGGAACCGGTGAAATAGATGCGGTAGGTCTCGCGCGTCTCGTCCAGCTGGACCTTGGCGATCCAGGCGGTGAAGACCAGCAGGCCGGCGACCAGCGCCAGCACGAAGCTGCCGACCAGGATATAGCTGGCGCGGGTTTCCATGACGTGCCCCTACCCTTTCGCAAGACGCCGGGCGTCTTCTTCATGTCGCCGAGCGTCATTGCGCTCTTTCGCGTCGAGGGCCGCGCGGCCTCGCGGTCCGTGAAAGTAATCGTGGATCCACGGGTGCGGATCGGCCAGATGCTGGGCCAGCGTTCCCACCCTGATCTTCTTGTCGACCAGCACGGCGATGCGGTCGCAAATCGAGGTCAGGCTGTCCAGATCGTGGGTGACCATGAAGACGGTCAGCCCCAGGCTGCGTTGCAAGCCCTGGATCAGCGTGTCGAAGGCGGCGGCACCGATGGGGTCGAGGCCGGCGGTTGGTTCGTCCAAAAACAGGATATCGGGATCGAGCGCCAGCGCGCGGGCCAGACCGGCGCGCTTGATCATGCCGCCCGACAGCTGCGCCGGGTGCTTGGTCCCGGCATCGGGCGGCAGGCCGGCCATCGCGATCTTCACCCGCGCCACCTCGGCGATCAGCGACGGGGCCAAGTCGGTGTGTTCCTTCAGCGGCAGCATCACATTCTCCGCCACCGTCATGGAGCTGAACAGGGCACCGTTCTGGAACAGCACGCCGGTGCGGGCCTGGAGCGCCGTGCGCTCCGCCCGGTCGAGTTCGGCGGTATCGTGGCCCAGCAACTCGATCCGCCCGGCGGCCGGGTCGATCAGGCCGAGGATTTCCTTCAGCAGCACCGACTTGCCGGTGCCGGAGCCGCCGACGACGCCCAGCACCTCCCCGCGCTCGACGTCGAGGTCGAGGCCGTCATGGACGGTCTGCGGGCCGAAGCGCGTGACCAGCCCACGCACGCGGATGACGGGAGCGCCGGCCATCACACCCCCAGCATGGAGAAGAGGACGGAGAACACCGCGTCGATGACGATCACCAGGAAGATGCCTTCCACCACCGCCTTGGTGGTCATGATGCCGACGCTCTCGGCGCTGCCGGAGACTTTCAGCCCCTCGTAGCAGCCGACCATGGCGATCACCAGGGCGAAGACCGGCGCCTTGATCAGGCCGGCGATCACCGTGTTGATGCCGACGGCGCTGTGAAGCTGGCGGATGAACTGCCCGAAGGTGATGTCCAGCGTGGCATAGGCCATCACCGCCCCGCCGAACAGCCCCATCACGTCGGCGTAGAAGGCCAGCAGCGGCAGGGTGATCATCAGCGCCAGCGCCCGCGGCACCACCAGCAGTTCCACCGGGTCGAGGCCCATGGTGCCGATGGCGTCGACCTCCTGGTTCACCTTCATGGTGCCGATCTGGGCGGTGAAGGCGGAGCCGGAGCGGCCGGCGACGATGATCGCCGTCATCAGGATGCCGATCTCGCGCAGGACGGAGATGCCCAGCAGGTTGACGACATACAGCTCCGCGCCGAAGCGCTTCAGCTGGTCCGCTCCCTGGAAGGCCAACACCACGCCGATCAGGAAGGACAGCAGCCCAAGGATCGGCAAGGCGTTCAGCCCGGTCTGCTCGATGTGGAACAGGACGGAGGTCAGGCGCAGGCGCGA
Source organism: uncultured Azospirillum sp. (assembly GCF_946480385.1). The sequence continues at coordinate 27,203 of NZ_CAMLJP010000015.1, read as the reverse complement.
CGGGCGCAGGATCAGCCGGGCGAAGGTGACGGTGACGAGACCGAGGAAACCGACGAGATCCAGGATTTCCTTTGCGGCGCTCACCGTCGTCTCGCCGGTGCGGATGATCATGTCGAGGATCGGGTGATGCTCGCGCTCGATCGGATGCGGCGGCGCCTTGCCGGCATCGCGCACGGCGTTGAACAGGGCGGAATGCTCCGGCCGTAAGCCGATGACCGACACCACATGCCCGGCGGCACTCAACCGGTCGGCCAGCCGGCTCAGCAGATAGGCGCCGACGGTGTCAAGCGCGTCGACCCGCCCGAGGTCGATCCGAACGGCGGCATCGTCCTGCGGTTTTGGAGCACGGTCGAGCGCATCGGACGCGGCGGTGGCGGCATGCAGGGTCCAGCGCCCGGCGGCGCCGATCCGCCACCCGCCGTCCTCCGGACCGGCATCGATCCGGGCCTCGTCCGCCGTTCCTTGCTTCGCTAAAGTCCCAGCCACAGGCTCCGCCGCACGCATCCGCACATCCACCAGTACGTCTGGCACCGGTACCACTGGCCGGTGCGCCTGGAACGTGGCGGAGCATCGCCGGATGGTCAACCCCATGCGGTAAAATCGCGGCACCGCCAAAGCGTCCATTCCCGGCTTTGCGATGGGTTGGGCAGCCGCTAGAGTGCCGGGCGACGGACCGGACCGTTCATGCCGGCATACGATTCTTTACGGACAAGACTTCCGATGAACTTCAAAGACCATATCCGCGGCGTCCCGGATTTCCCGAAGGCCGGCATCCTGTTCTACGACGTCTCGCCGCTGCTGGCGAACGGCGCCGCCTGGAAGGCCGCCATCGACGAATTGGCCGAAGCGATTCGCCCGCACAAGCCGGACCTGCTGGTCGGGATCGAATCGCGCGGCTTCCTGGTCGCCGCCCCGCTGGCGCTGGCGCTGGGCATCGGATTCATCATGGTGCGCAAGCACGGCAAGCTGCCCGGCGACAAGATCGCCCATTCCTATGACCTGGAATACGGCACCGACACCATCGAGGTGCAGGCCGACGCAGTGAAGCCCGGCCAGCGCGTTGTGGTGCTGGACGATCTGCTGGCGACCGGCGGCACTATGGTGGCCGCGATCAACCTGCTGCGTCAGGTTGGCGCCGACGTCCGTGCCGCCGCCTTCCTGGTGGAGCTGACCTTCCTGAACGGCCGCGACCGCATCGACGTGCCCAGCCTCTCGCTGATGGCCTATGACGAGTGAGGTCCAGGCTTGAAATCAGCGCCGGGCGCGCCAGCCATCGACGCTGAAGCGCCCGGCTCCCGATGCCACCAGCGACAGGAAGCCGCCGATGATGGCGAGGTTCTTCATGAACTGGATCTGCTGCATCTTCATGGCGTCGGGCGCCACGTCCCAATAGCGGTGGGCGATCAGGGTCGCGGCGACGGTGAAGACCGCGACCGCCAGCGCCGCCAGCCGGGTCCAGGCGCCCAGCACGATGGCAAGCCCGCCGAACGCCTCGACCAGCGCGCCGATGGGGGCGACGATGGTGGCCATCGGCACGCCCTGGCTTTCCATCCCGGCGATGAAGCCGCCGAGCGCCATCAGCTTGCCGAAGCCGCTCTGCACGAAGATGGCGCCCAGCAGCACGCGGGCCGCCAGCAGCAGCGCATCCTGTCCGCCGGTGGCGGCACTGGTCTCATAGGTGGTGGCATGGTTCGTCATCGCTTGTCTCTTTCCCGATGGTTTTGGAATGGGACGACGGCGGGGCGGCGGTTATTCCACGAAAAAATGCGGGCTCAGGCGGTTCTCCACAAGCTGATGATCATGACGCCGGCGACGGTCAGGGCGGCGCCGGCCAGTTGCAGCCTGCCGATCGGCTCGGCCAGCGCCAGATAACCGAAGACGGCGGCGGCGACCGGGCCGATGGCGCCGCTCAGCGCCACCAGATTGGGGCCGACCCGCCGCAGGGCCTCCGCCGTCATCAGAACCGGCAGCACGGTGCAGACCACCGACATCACCACCGACAGGCCGAAGACCGGCAGCGGCAGGTCGAGCGCCGACAGGGGGCGCAGCACCAGGAACTGCAGGATGCAGCACAGGCAGGCTGCCGTCATCGCATAGGCGGTGAAGCGCATGGAGCCGATCCGCTGCACCACCCGGCTGCTGCCGACCAGATAGATCGAATAGAGGAAGGCGCCCATGAAGACCAATCCCGCCCCGGTCATGAAGTCGGGATGGCCGGTCCCGACCTCCGACCACACCACCAGGGCGACGCCGGCGTAGGAGACCACCAGAGCCACCACCTCGCGCAGGCCGATCCGCTTGCCGAGGAACAGGGCGGACAGCACCACGACGATGGTCGGATAGAGGAACAGCAGCAGCCGTCCCATCCCGGCCGAGACATAGCGCAAGCCCAGGAAATCGCAGAAGCTGGCGGCGTAATAGCCGGTAATCCCCAGCGCCACGGTCAGGGCGAAGTCGCGGCCGGCGATCGGCGCCCGCTCTCCCTTCCGGCCACTCGACCACAGAGCCATGGCCAGGAAGAAGGGCAGCGCAAAGACCATGCGGAGCATGATCAACGTGACCGGATCGACGTTGTAGCGGTAGGCCAGCTTGATGATGACCGGCCGCAGCGAGAAGGCGATCACCCCGGCGACTGCAAGGCCCAGCCCGACCAGCATCTGGACCGGCGGCAGGAATCGCGTCGGGGCGGCTTCGGAGGACAGGCTGGACTGGGACAAGGCGGCGGTTCCGGCGGCGGGAGAGGGACCGCTATTCAAGCATCCCCGCCGCCGTTTGGCTGCCACCAAGGCGGCGGTCGGCCATGACCGCCGCCATACCCTGGATTGCGTCAGGCGGACGCCTCATCCAACGCCTTTGCCGCAACGGCGGTGCCGGACATCGGCGCCAGCCCGGTGAAGGTTACCCGCGCCTGCTGGCCGATGGCGATGGAGTGGACGCCGGTCAGGGCGCCGGTGGACACCCACTGCCCGGCCTTCAGCGGCCGGCCGAGACGCGCCGCCATGCCCAGCGCCACCGCGACCGCGGCGGCGATGCCACCCGGCAGCTTGGCGGCGCTGCCGACGCCGACGCTCTGTCCGTCGATCAGCACCTCGGCGCGCAGGGCGTCGGCGCCTTCCACGCCGCCGACGATCTCCTCGCCGACGATCAGGCCGGTGTTGTTGCCGAAGACGGAGGTCGAGGCGGTGGGGCCGAGCGTGCTGACCGGAGCCAGCGGCCCGCCCGCCACCTCGATGACCGCATGGACGGCGGCGATGAAGGCGGCGGCGGCCGTCGGGCTGTAGTCCAGCGTGTCGGCGGGGGCGTCGGCGGCGATGCGCACCGCGAACTCCGCCTCCACCGCGCCGAAGCCGCCGGGAATGACCGGGAAGCTCAGCGGCCCGCCATCGGCGGCCGACACCGTGCCGGCGAAGATCGGGCCGATGTAGCGCATGGCGCCCAGCGTCTCCTCCAGCGCCGGGGGCACCCGCGCCACCTTCCAGCCGGCGACCTCGTCGGGCCAGGAGGCGGTCGCCGTCGCCTGGATGGCGTAGGCGGTGGCGAGGTCGGCCGGCAGCGGGCCGGGAAAGTCGGCAAGGCCGGCCGCGCTGCGGCGGGCGGCGACGAAGCGGGCCGCGGCCGCGGCGATCACCGGGTCGGCCAGGGTCGGGGCGCTCAGCCCGATGGGGTGCGTGACGGTCATGGAAAGCTTCTCCGCTGAGGGGCGCCGCGACTGTAGCGGTCCAGGCCGAGGCGGGAAAGTGCGCTGCACCATGATGGCTCCCGAAAGGCGGGGTGGACGGACCATCCGCTTGCGGAGACACTGGACCGGTCCTTGCCGCGGGAGAGGCCATGCGTTCCGACACCGACGCCGCAACCAAGCTGCTGTTCCGCCGTATCGAATCGCGGCGCGACGATCTGGTCGCGCTGACGCAGGATCTGATCCGCATCCCCACCGTCAACCCGCCGGGCGACGTCTATACCGACTGCGCCGAGCTGATCGGCCGGCGGCTGGCGGCGCGTGGATTCGATGTCGAGTATGTGCGGGCGGAGGGGGCGGCCGGCGACAGCGACCGCTATCCGCGCACCAACGTCGTCGCCCGCATCGAGGCGCCGCGTCCGGGACCCTGCGTCCATTTCAACGGCCATATCGACGTGGTGCCGGCCGGCCAGGGCTGGACCGTCGATCCCTTCGGCGGGGTGGTGAAGGACGGCCGGGTCTATGGCCGCGGCGCCTGCGACATGAAGGGCGGCATCGCCGCGTCGATAATCGCCGTGGAATCGCTGCTGGAGGAAGGGCTGCTGACCGCCGGCGCCCTGGGGATCTCCGGCACGGTGGACGAGGAATCCGGCGGCTATGGCGGCGTCGGGCATCTGGCGAAGCTCGGCTATTTCTCCCGGCCCCGCGTCGACCACGTCATCATTCCGGAGCCGCTGAACGTCGACCGCGTCTGCATCGGCCATCGCGGCGTCTGGTGGGCGGAGATCGAGACCAAGGGCCGCGTCGCCCACGGCTCCATGCCCTTCCTCGGCAACTGCGCGGTGCGCCACATGGGCGCCGTGCTGCACCGGATCGAGACCGAGCTGATCCCCCGCCTCGCCGCCAAGCGCACCGAGATGCCGGTGGTGCCGGAGGGGGCGCGCCAGTCCACCATCAACATCAACGCCATCCATGGCGGCCAGCGCGAGGACCATGGCGGCCTGCCCAGCCCGATGGTGCCCGACCGCTGCCGCATGGTGATCGACCGCCGGTACCTGATCGAGGAGGACCCCGAGGCGGTGCGCGGCGAGATCGTCGCCATCCTGGAGGACCTGCGCTGCACCCGCCCCGGCTTCGCGTACGAGCTGCGCGAGGTGCTGGCCTTCCTGCCGACGATGACCGACGCCGACGCGCCGGTGGTGCGTGCGGTGGCCGCCGCCATCGAAACGGTGCTGGGCCGCCCGGCGCAGCATGTGGTTTCCCCCGGCACCTATGACCAGAAGCATGTGGTGCGCGTCGGCCAGTTGAAGGACTGCATCGCCTACGGCCCCGGCATCCTCGACCTCGCCCACCAGCCCGACGAATGGGTCGGCATCGACGACATGGTAAAGGCGGCGCAGGTGATGGCGCTGGCGACACTGGACCTGATGGGGGGACAGGACGGGTTGCGCTTCTGACCGGCGGAGCGGCGGATGGAACGGCGTGGAACAGGTTCCGGCCGATGTTCCATCTACCGGCGCCAGGAGAAGGCGCCGGCGGCGCGGCGGCTCACCGGGCCGGGGTTGAGGTTGGGGTAATGCTCATACTGGTTGGCGGTCCAGGGGAAGACCCCCTTCGGGCCGGCCGATTCCGGACGGGCCAGGATGGCGGCGACGGCCTGCGGATTGGGGGCCATGCGTTCGCGCAGTTCGCCGGGGAGATCGTCGTCCAGTTCGGGAACGGTGACGGCGGGGGGATCTTCAGGTTTGGGAGCGGGCCGGGAGTCGGCTTGCGGGGCTTGCCGCCTGGCCGCGGGCATGTCGAGGCCGGCGAAGAGGCCGAGCCGCTCGGCCAGCCAGCGCACCGTCGCCGGGTCGCCGGAGGTCACCAGCCGCTCGATCTGCTCGGCGACCAGGATGCGCAGAGAGGACAGGCGCAGCTCGGCCTCACGGTTCAGCGCCTGCCGTTCCCACCACACCCTGTGACGGAAATCCTTGGATCCGTAATAGGCGCGCCAGAGCGTGGTGCGGCTGCAGCCCATGGCGCGCGAGACCTGCAGGAAGCTGTTGCCGCGCGCCAACATGCCGGCGGCCATGATCCATTGCTCGTCATGGAACTGTGATCCGGGAACCAGCGAGCCTTCGGCCGGCACCGGCGGCTCTTCGGCCCAGCAGGGGAAACGGTCGCCAAGGGCTTCGGCGGCGAGGGTGCGGGGATCGACGGGCATGGCGGAACTCCACAAGCGAGGGGGCTTGCGGGGGAGGATACAGGAAGATTTTCCTTTTATGGTGGGGTTTTGAGAAAGTGCGGAGGGTGGCCGAATGGGAGTGATCGGCGGTTTGAAATTGGCCCGGTGTCTAGCTTACGGTGCTGAAGTGATAATGTCCGCAAAGCGCCAGGAGCGGACGTTACCAATCTTGCCCGGAAGCCCTTCCGGGAAACTTCCAGTCCGGAAACCTGTCAGCATGGAATGTTCACGGACAAACGGGGACTCGGCTGGACGGCAGTGACCAGCGAACATCCTGCGTAGGTGCTACATTTTCTCGGCGACAAGGGAGCCTGCATCTATTCTAATGCTCCGCCACCGACCACACCAAGCCACGTAGGCTCTGCATGCCCGAGTATTCAGTCGAAATCCAGCAAGACTTTCTCGAGCGCCAATCAAGGGCGCAACCGATTGCCGCCTTGTCTGAACTCATCTGGAATGCGCTCGATGCCGATGCAACGAAGGTGACCGTCGACTTCGTGGACGATGGGCTCGGCGGTATGAAGAGTATCATCATCGCCGACAACGGCCATGGCATACCCTACGCCGACGCGCCGCTTCTTTTCCGCAACTTGGGTGGCTCGTGGAAGAAGGCCGGCATACTCACCAAAGGACTTCGCCGGCAACTGCATGGTCAGGAAGGGCGTGGCAGGTTCAAAGCATTCGCGCTGGGGCGTGTCACCGACTGGAACAGCACCTATGAGCGCGCCGGGAAGCTCTATCGCTTCACCATGAGTGTTCTCGAGAGCAACATTCGTCGGATCCGCCTTAGCAATTCCGAGGTTGAGGTCGAAGGTGCCGCACCGACCGGCGTCATCGTGACGGTCGGAGAGCTCAAGAAGAACTTCACTTCGCTGATGCCCGACAACTCTATCCAAGAGTTATCGGAGATCTTTGCGATCTACCTCAAGCACTACCGGGACGTCTCCATCACGGTCGGTGGCGAGCGCATCGATCCCGGGACGGCAATTGCCAACACTTGGGAAGAAGCGCTGTCGCCGATCTTGGACGAGGATGGAAACCAGCACCCTGCCTCGTTGGAAATCATCGAGTGGCATCGTCAGACCAAGCGAGCCCTTTATCTCTGCAATGCCAAGGGATTCCCGCTCTCGCAAGTCGAGACGCGGTTCCATGTTGGCGACTTTCGCTTTTCGGCATACCTAAAGTCTCCGTTGATCGCTGCGCTCAACCTCGAAAACCGCCTCGACTTGGCCGAAATGGTTCCGGCTCTGGTGACCGCCGTGGAAGAGGCACGGAATAAGATCAAGGAGATCGTCCGCGAGCGCACCGCCGAGCGAGCCCGGAAAGTGGTGGACGACTGGAAAAGCCAGAACGTCTATCCGTACGAAGGCGAGGCGGCCACTAAATTGGAACACGCCGAACGGCAAATCTTCGAGATTGTCGCCGTTACCGTTCAAGAGGCTACGCCGGAAGGTGCAGAAGTTCCGCGGCAGCAAATGGCGCTGCACCTTCGCATGCTGCGGCATGCCATCGAACGCAGCCCGGCCGAGTTGCAGCGGATCCTCGACGAGGTACTCCGTCTGCCGAAACGGAAGCAGAAGGAGCTCGCCACGCTTCTCGACGAGACGGACCTTGTCGGCGTCATCAGCGCTGCCACGATGGTCGCCGACCGGCTCAAGTTCCTTCAGGCCCTGCGCATCATACTGTTCGATACGGAGGTCAAGGCACGGTTGAAGGAGCGGTCCCAACTCCACAAGATCCTCGAAACCAACACCTGGATATTCGGGGAGGAATTCAACCTCTGGGCCAGCGACAAGGAGTTGACAACAGTCCTCAAGGTACACAAGGAAAAGCTCGATCCGGATTTGATTATCGATGAGCCTGTGAAGCTGTTGACACGCAAGCGCGGCATCGTCGATCTAATGCTCTCAAGAGCACAAAGGCGGCACCGGGCCAACGACTTCGAGCACTTGGTCGTCGAATTGAAAGCGCCTAAGGTAACACTCACGTCCAAAGAACTTACGCAGATCAAGGACTATGCCCTATCAGTGTCACGTGACAGCCGATATCACCGGGTGGACGGCGTGCGATGGCATTTTGTGCTGGTCTCTGACGAGTACGACGACTTTGTCAGGGAGGAAATCGAATCTGGACCTGACAAGGAGCGGCGCCTTGTAAACAAAGGTAAGAATATTACTATTGCCGTAAAGACATGGGGCGAAATCCTTGACGAGAATCTTGCTCGCCTTCAGTTCGTGAAGCAGGCGCTGGAGCACGGTGTCGACGACGGGCAAGCGCTGGCTTTCCTTCAGGAGAAGCACCGGGAATTCCTTGAGGGTGTTATCGTCGAGGGAGAGGCGGATGACGATTCGCCAACGGATGCCGATGCTTCAGATGACCTAGCGGATGCGCCAGCAGCAGGTTAGAAGACAACTTACCGATCAATAGCTTGAACGTTACCAGCATGAGATTTTTCCCCGAACGATTACAGCTATAGATGGTGTCATAGGACAATATTGTGGTCGCGACCAACTTCCGCTTTGGGTCCGCTTCGGGTCACAAGCAGACACAGCCGGCATAGCGAACAGAACCGCACCACATGCGGAGCCCTCCGCTGGCTTCCGCTATGGGGCCGCGTGCTCTTCGATGCAATCGACGCGGTCCGGATAGAACGCCAAATGGTCGCGGATGGCCGCCACGGCGGGATAGGGAGTCTCGTAGGTCCAGACAGCGTTGACCGCGACGCGGTCACCCACGCGCAGGCTGTAGTAAGCGGCATCCCCCTTGTAAGGGCAGTGCGTCGTGTGCGCCGTGCGCTCGAAGGCCGTCATGTCGGCATCCGCGCGGGGAATATAGTGGACCATGGGCAAATTCGCCTCGGTCAGCGTCAGGGCGCGTGCCGTTTCGGCGACGACCCGGCCGGCGAAGACGACACGGATCCGATTCGGGTTGGGGATGATCGTGATGGGATGCTCGGGGCCGGGAATTTTCATAGCGATACTCCTTGCTCGCCAGCGGTCGCGCCGGTCATGGCGCTTGCGCCATGCTACTCTGGGCGGTGTGACGGAGCGTTGTCCTCGTTTCACATCCGTGCCACAGGTGGCTCCACCGAAGAAAGATTGGATCTCAATGAGCATGCAGCCATGGGAAGGGCGTGACCGGCTGGTCGCAATCGACATCGAGACGACCGGACGGCGCCTGCCGAGCCTCCAGGACATCCGTAAGGCGCCCAAGGGCCTGCGTCAGCCCGGCATCATCATCGAAATCGGGTGTCTCGAACTCCTCCGCGAGGGCGATGGCTGGAGGAAAGCGCGCAGCTGGGAGACGCGGGTCAACCCCGACGCCCCTCTCCATCCCGACTCCATCAAGGTGCACGGCATCAAGCCCGCCGACCTGAAGACGGCGCCCCGCTTTCCCGAAATCGCCGACGCGCTTCTCGCCTTTCTGGGCGAGGATCTTCTGGTGGCCCATGCCTATGAGAACGAGATGGACTTCCTGAACCACGAGTTCGCGCGCTGCGGACGCGCCGCATGGGGTGCCGACACCTTCCCGGCGGATCGGTTCATCTGTACCAAGGAGATGTCGCACGAGGCCTTCCCCGGCGCTTCCGGCTCGCTCGATGCGCTGTGCGACCGGCTGTGGCTCGACCGGAGCGATCGCTTCGCCCACCATGGCGCGCTGCTCGACGCAGACCTGACGGCCGACGCCTTCGTCAAGATGGCGTTGGGAGATACCGGCCCGCGCGACGCCGTGTATGAGTGAGGCACAGCGCCCTATTCCGCCGATACGGGCTGCACGGGGGGCTGCACGGCCGTCATCTTCTCCAGCAGAGCCTCCACCTCCTCGACCGGGATGGGGCGGCTGAACAGGAAGCCCTGGTAGCTTTCGCAGGCGAGATCGCGCAGCAGTTGCAGCTGTTCCTGCGTCTCCACCCCCTCGGCGATCACCGACAGGCCCAGGCTGCGGCCCAGGCCGACGATGGCGCGGGGGACGGAGGCGTCGCTGGCGCCGGTCGACAAATCGTGGATGAAGGACCGGTCGATCTTCAGCTTGTCGATCGGCAGACGGTGCAGATAGCTGAGGCTGGAATAGCCGGTGCCGAAATCGTCCAGCGCGATCAGGACTCCGCGCTGCTTCAAGGCCGCCAGGGTCGCCGCCGCCGATTCGACGTCGTCGATCAGCGTGCTTTCCGTCACCTCGATCTCCAGCTCCGGTCCGCTCAGGCCGTTGGCGTCCAGCGCGCGGGCGACCTTGGCCGGCAGCTGGCCGTCGCGGAACTGGGCGCCGGAAACGTTGACCGCCACCGGGATCGACAGGCCGAAGTGCGTGCGCCAGCGCCGGATCTGGGCGCAGGCCTCGAACAGCACCCAATCGCCCATCGCCAGGACCAGACCGGTCTCCTCCGCCACCGGCAGGAAGCGGCCGGGCAGGATCAGCCCCTCGTCGGGGTGGCGCCAGCGGATCAGCGCCTCCAGACCGACGATGCGGCCGGTCAGGGTGTCGACCTGGGGCTGGTAGACCAGGAACAGCTGACCGTCGCGGATCGCCTGGCGCAGGCTGCCCTCCAGGTCCATGCGCTCGCGCGACTTGGCGCCCATCTCCTTGGTGACGAAGCGGAAGCCGTTCCGGCCCTGCTCCTTGGCATGGTACATGGCGATGTCGGCGCAGCGGATCAGCCCTTCGGGATCCTCGGCGTCGTCGGGGTAGAGGCTGATGCCGACGCTGGGCGTCACCACGAAATTCTGGCCGCCGACCGCGAAGGGGCTGGCCAGATGCGCCACCACCTTTTCCGCCACGCGGGCGGCGTCGCCCGGCTCCGTCACCCGGCGGACGACGATCAGGAACTCGTCGCCGCCCAGCCGGCCGACGGTGTCGGATTCGCGCAGGCCCGCCTGCAGGCGGCGCGCCACCGAGCGCAGCACCTCGTCGCCGAAGCTGTGGCCCAGGCTGTCGTTGATGACCTTGAAGCGGTCGAGATCGATGAACAGCACCGCCACCTTGGTGCCGTCGCGCCGCCCCTCGCGCAGGGCCTGGGCGATGCGGTCGTACAGCAGGACGCGGTTGGGCAGGCCGGTCAGCGCGTCGAAATGGGCCAGATACTGGATGTGCTGCTCGGCCCGGCGCTTCTCGCCGATGTCCTCGGCGAAGGTCAGGACGAATTTCAGCGCGCCGTCGGCGGTGACCGGCTGGAAATGCAGGCTGAAATGGCTGCGCCGGCCGCCCAGCAGCAGGGGCTGGTCGGATTCGAGCTTGCCGCTCTCCCCCTGCAGCGCCGCCTCCAGCGCGAAGACCGACGCCTGATCGCCGAAGCGCATGCGCAGGTCGGTGCCGAGCAGATCCTGACGGGGCAGGCCGGCGGCGGCGGCGAAGGCCGGATTGCAGTCCAGCACCAGCCCGTCGGTGCCGACCAGCGCGATGCCCAGCGGCGCCTGGGTGAACAGCTGCTGCCGTTCCGCCCCCCGCAGGCGGAGCGAGGCCGTCATCTCCTCGGCCAGCTCCACCGCGCGCGAGTGGGTGACCAGCATCATGCGCAGGACCAGCGACAGCGCGATGCTGAGGGCCAGCCCGCCGGCCAGCAGCGCGCCGGGCACCCAGTCATGCGCGGTGAACAGGCCGTCGGGTAGGCTGTCGTACCGCACGGTCCACATCCGCCCGCCGACCGGCAGTTCCCGCGTCAGGCTGATGGCGGGCGTGGCGTCCAGCGGGCGGCGGCTGCGGTACAGCGGAAACTCGGCATCCGCCGGCGGCACGTCGTAGATCTCGATGCCGGTGTCCTGGCGGTTCCCGTCGGTCAGCCCGTCCACCAGCGGGCCGATCCTGACCGGGGTCAGCACCACGCCGGTGAAGGAGGCACGCCGCGCCTCCAGCGACGGCGGCAGCGGATCGCCGCGATAGGTCGCCTGATAGAGGATGAAGGAGGGCCCGGCCCCGGACGCCTCGTCGATCTTCAGCGTGATCGCGCGGGTGGCGGCGGGCTCGCCGCTGTCGCGCGCCCGTTCGATGGCGGAGCGCCGGATCGCCTCCGACATCATGTCGAAGCCGATGGCGCGCGCGTTCCCCTCGTTGACCGGCGCGGCGAAGATGTTCACCACGCGCTCCGCCCCCGCCGTCTCGGGCCAAATGCGGAACTCCGACAGGCCGGCCGCCCGCATCGACGCCACCAGATCGCCGACGCGGCCGGCCGCGACCTCGCGGGCATAGGCGATGGAGATGATGCCGGGATAGCGCTGCGGCACGTCCAGTGCCTCGACGAAGCGGTTCCACTGCGTCCAATGCAGGTCGGGGAAGGTCATCACCAGCGAGGCGGCGCTGCGCGCCACCTGTTCGTACACCCGCAGGCGGTCGGCCAGCTGGCCGTGGATTTCCTCGACCCTTGCTGCGAAGCGATGCTCCTCCTCCCGGTGCAGCTGGCCGCCGGAATAGAGCATGGCCAGAACGGACAGGCCCGCACCGGCAATCAAAGCCAGAACGGGAACGGCCACCGGCAAATTGAGATTGTGAAGGAAGCGACGAAAGGAGGGTTCCGAACCGGCGGCCGGCGGGCTGTCCGCGGTGGGAGCGGCCTTGGGATCGGCTGCCGGCTCCGGCATCAGAACTCCTCTAGGATCTTCGGGCTGGTCAGCAGCAGCTGTTCGATCATGCCCAGGATCTGCTCGATCTTGGTGCGGGTGGCGTCCAGTTCGTCGGCCATCCTGTCGTCGATGCCGGCTTCCATCAGCATGGTGTCGAAGGTGTGCAGCGTTTCGTTGAAGGCCTTCTGCTCCGCCACCAGCACGTCGAACGCCCCCAGCGAGGCGGTCAGCGCCAGCGGCGGGTCGCTGACGAAGGAATGGCTGATGTCGGTGAAGATGGCGATGGCGCTCAGCTTCTGCCGGGTCACCCATTGCGGGAAGTTCGGCGGCAGCTCCTTCCCGGCGGGCTCCAGCCGTTCCTGGATCGAGAAGATCAGCCCCTGGATGTCCAGATAGGCCGCCCGGATCTCGCGGAAGCGCGGAAAGGTCTTCGGCTTTCCGGCGGCGCGCAGGCGGCCCAGGGCGGCGATGTCCTCGGTCAGCTTGCGCGCCATCCGAAGCACGACGTCCGTCACCTTCGACATCACACGCCTCCGCTCAACGGACCGCTCCCGCGCATCGCCATCACCGCTTCGCCAACACCGGACCGCCTCCCGTGGCGGCTGCCCCGCCAGACTACACCAGTTCCTTCCCCGATCGTTAGTGTTACCGGCTGCCCCGGTCAGAAGCCCACGGCCGCGGCCGGCGTCGCACCGCCCGCCAGCCCGGCCTTGTCGAGCTCGTCGAGCAGGGCGATCACCTCCTGGGAGGCGCGCTCCACCTCCGCCACCTCGGCCAGCGCGCGGTCCATGTCGCCATTGGTGAAGGCGCGGGCGGCGGCCTTGCCGTGGTCGTGGACCCGGCGGTGCGGGTCCTCCAGCCGGACGAAGGCCGAATGGGCGCGGTAGGCCATCGCCGACGGGCCGTAATACCATTTGCCCAGCCGGCAGGCCTCGTGGCTCGCCAGCTCGTCCGGACGCAGGGTCTCCAGCCCGACCAGCATGTCGGCCAGCCGCTTCTTCCAGATGACGTGGTCGACCTTGGCGATCTTGACGATCTTGCCGGGGATGTCCTGTTCCATCAGCTGCTTCAGCTGGTTGCCCAGCAGCGTCTCGACGCCGCGCGTCGCCTGGACGCTGCGCAGGATGGCGGCGCTGTTCGACGCGCTGCTCTCGGCGATGCGGGAGGTGCCGGAGGCCACCTGGTTGGCGGCGGCCGACTGCTGGGTCAGGATGCTGGCGATGTCGGACATGCGCTGTTCGGTGCGGCCGATATGGTCGCCGATGTCGGTCATGCGTTCGCTGACCGCGCGGATCGCCGCCTGCCCGGCGGCGACGGCACGGGTGCCGTCCTCCATCGAGGCGACGATGGCGCCCATTTCCGCCTTCAGGGAATCGATGCGCAGGCGGATGTCCTCGGTCGCGCGGGCGGTCTGGTTGGACAGGTTCTTCACCTCGCTCGCCACGACGGCGAAACCCTTGCCGGCCTCTCCGGCGCGCGCCGCCTCGATGGTGGCGTTGAGAGCGAGAAGGTTGGTCTGCTTGGCGATCGCCTCGATGGTGGAGACGATCTCCGCGATGCGTTCGGAGGCGACCGACAGTTCGCCGACCCGCATCGCCGCGCCTTCCACCGCGCCGGCGATCTGTTCCATGCGGACGACCGCCTCCTGCACGGTGCGGCCGCCGTCGGCGGTCACCACCTGCGCCTGCCCGGCCAGGGCGGCGACGTCGCGGCTGCGCGCCCAGATCTCCTGGATGCCGGTGACCGTCTCCTCGGTCGCGGCGGCGATGCCTTGGGATTCGTGATCGACCGCGCGCAGCTGGCCGACCATCTGGGCATTGGCGACCGCCGCGTCGTTGATCGCCATCGCCACCTCGATGGTCCGGTCCATCAGCGACGACGCGAAGTCGCCCAGCGCACGGTTGCAGCCCTGCCCGCCCGCACCCGCCGCCGGCAGGCCGTACCCCGCCAACGTCCGGTCCATGTCGAAGGAAACGGCGCGGGCCACCGCCGCCACCGCGCGCCGCGCCGTGGCCGGGCGCCAGCGCAGCGCCCCCTGGATCAGAGCCAGCAGGTCGCTGAGCACCACGCCATAGGCGCCGATGTACCAGGAGGACTCCAGCCCGATGCGGCTGTGCGCCTCCCCGGCGGCGCGGCAGCGCGCCTCATGCTCGGGCGAGCCGGCATCCTGGAACATCAGGCGCCAGTGATCGGCCTGCCGGCGCTTCAGCCCGGACAGATCGCCATGGGCCTGCAGCAGGGCGCGGGTTTCCGGCCAGCGGGACAGGTGGGCATAGAAGCGCTCCGACAGGTCCGGCAGGCTGCGGTCGATCAGCCGCCCCATGCTGGCCAGAAGCCCGCGCTCCTCCGCCTCGAGCCCGAAGAAGCCCGCATCGGCCCCCATCCGCCCGTCCGTCCGCCCATTGCCCGCCATGTCGCCCACCCATACAGATGATGCGGCGCACAATCAGCATGACGCCGCATCGGATCAGCGACAGTTATATAAAAATTGTCATAAAAGGCAACCCGCCCTCGGCATAGAATCCGCCGGAGGACGGCAAAAGGGCGGGCATAATGGTCGCACCCGCTTTACTTTCATTCGCCTACGAATGACTTGATGGCGTCTGCGATCAGGCCGCTGAGGGAAAGGGCGTTGGACGGATGCGGCACGCCGTCGCAGGACAGCGGGCGAGCGAGACCTTCCGCGGTGAAGCGTTCGGCGACGACGTCGCTGAACAGGGCGTGGACGCCGTAGACCTGCACCCGCTCCGCCCCCAGCACCCGTGCCGCGCGGGCGCAGGAGAAGATCGTCTCGCCGGAGCTGATGACATCGTCGACGATCACCACCGGCCGGCCATGGATCGGCGCGTCGGGAGGAAGCGCCACCGTCACGTCGCGGTCGCCGCGCCGCTCCTTGCGGCCGACGATGCCGGTGAGGCCGAGCGGCCCGGCCACCGCCTCCACCAGCGGGGCGGATTCCTCGTCGGGACCGATGATGACGGTGCCGGGGGCCACGCCGGCGGTCCGCAGATGCGCGGCGATGGGCGCGGCGCCGCTCAGCGCGATGGAGGGGCGGCCGACGAACACCTCGTCCAGCGTGTGGGTGCGGTGCAGATGCGGCTCGACGCAGACGAAGCGGTCGAAGCAGCGGCCGAGCCACTCGCCGACCACCGTCTGGCTGACCGGCTCGCCTGGCTTGAAGATTGCGTCCTGACGCATGTAGGCCATGTAGGGCGCCACCAGACAGAGGTCGGTCGCCCCCTGGCGCCGCAGGACCGAGGCGGCGAGGGTCAGCTCCACCAGCTTGTCGTTCGGCCGGTCGAGCGAGCGGTAGACGATGGCGCGCTCCACCGGCTCCGGCAGGCGGACGAGGCTTTCGCCGTCGGGGAAGCGGTGCAGCTCGGCGATGTGGCAGGGGATGTCGAGCACCTGGGCGAGACGGCGCGCGGCGTCAGCCGATTCCGGAAAGCCGTAGACGGCCGTGTAAGTGCCCGTATCGCGGGCCATGCCCGATCTCCCTCACCACCTTGGACGGCGGCAAGCTTGGCGCAGGCAGTATGGGCGGGTCAATTGTGGCAAAAGGCGGCATGGCCATAGGCGGACAGGCCGGAGCCGGAATCCCGCCATGTCGGCCTATGCATCCGGCCGCTTGTCCTCCTCCGCCTCGTCGGCTTCGGAGGCCCGGGGGTCGACATGGATGCTCTCGGCCCGGCGCGCCAGCCATTGGAAGGCGCCCAGCCCGACCACCAGCAGCGTGACCACCCCCAGCAGCATCACCGGATAGACGATGCCGGAAATCTCGCTGGTGCGCGCCTCGAACACCAGAACCAGCCCTTCCAGGCTGGCGGCGATGATGATGGTGGTCAGGAACTTGGTCAGGGTGCGGCGGGCCTCGTCGGCGCGGCGCAGTTCGCGTTCACGGACGATCTCCTCCTCGTAGAGGTATTTGGCGATCTCGAACACGGCGATGGCCAGCACGATCATCCCCACCCCCTCCAGCATCGCGGAGGTCAGGAGGGCACTGTCCAGCGCCACCATCCCTTCGAACACCGTCAGGGCGGACAGGCCGATGAACAGCAGCGAGAACAGGCTGAGCGTCACCGCCGCCAGCAGATACATTCCGCGCGCCGCCGACTGGAACATCGCCCTTCCCCTCTCCCGAAGCTGGTCCTTGGCAGGAACAACGCCTGAGGCGGCCGGTCAGCCCGAGCGGTGCCGCCGGATCCGTCGACGCTGCCGGGGAACCTCTTTAGAGTGACGCCGACCTGCCGCCTTCCATCCGGTTTTCTCTTCCATGACGCTGCCGCCCGACCCCTCTCCCGCCCATTCCGCCCCCCACAACGCGGTGGTGGCGAGCGCCGCCTATTGCGAGGGCCGGCGCATCGCCGACGTGCCGATTGCCGAGGCCGGCGCCTGGGCCGCGAAAGAAGGCCACTTCGTCTGGATCGGGCTGTGGGAGCCGGACGAGGCGCTGCTGATGGAGGTGAAGCAGCAGTTCGGCCTGCATGAACTGGCGGTGGAGGACGCGCTGCACGCCCACCAGCGGCCGAAGGTGGACATCTATGGCGAAAGCCTGTTCATGGTCCTGCGCACCGCCCGCCTGGAAAAAGGCGAGCTGGTGCTGGGGGAGACCCATGTCTTCGCCGGCCGCGGCTATGTCGTCACCGTGCGGCACGGCGCATCGACCAGCTATTCGCCGGTGCGGGCACGGGCGGAAAGCGCGCCGCATCTGCTGAAGCATGGCGAGGACTTCATCGTCTACACCATCATGGATTATGTGGTGGATTGTTACTTCCCGGTGGTGGACCAGATGGCCGCCACGGCGGACGAGCTGGACGCCCTGCTGATCGCCCGCCCGCCCAGCATGGCGGAGATCGAGTGCATCCACCAGCTGCGCCGCGACCTGGAGAAGCTGCGCCGCAATGCCTCGCCCCTGCTGGAGGTCTGCTCGCGGCTGGAGCGCTTCGACCTGCCGATGATCGACCCGGCGATCCGCCCCTATTACCGCGACGTGCAGGACCATGTGATCCGCGTCAACGAGCAGATCGGCTCGCTGCGCGAGGTGCTGTCCTTCGCCTTCGAAACCAGTATGATCCTGGCGTCGGCGCGGCAGAACGACGTGACGCGCAAGCTGGCCGCCTGGGCCGCCATCCTCGCCGTGCCGACGGCCGTTGCCGGCCTGTACGGCATGAACTTCGAGCATATGCCGGAGCTTCACTGGCGCTACGGCTACCCGGCGGTGCTGGTGGTGATCGTCGCGGTCTGCGCCGCGCTGTATGTCCGCTTCCGGCGGATGGGGTGGCTGTGACGGGCGAGATTTTGGGTCGGGTTTTTCGGGCCGACCTTTTTTGGCTTGGACTTTGGTGACGGACATGACCGACGCGACGAACACGCTGCACGCCCTGCTGGACGCCTATCTGCGCTGCCCGGTGGAGTCGGCGCGCACGGAGCTGGAACAGGCGCTCCGCAGCTATCAGACCGACTGGATCCGCGCCCGCGCCGGGTCCGACGCCCCGCCGCTGCCGGCGACAGAGGCGGAGGCCCCCGCGCCCGCCAAAAAGGCGATCATGCCCAAGCCGCGCTTCCCCATTGCGGCGGCCGATCTGGAGGTTCTGAAGCGGCTGGCCGACGGCTGGCCCGGAACCACCGCCGACGTGGCGCGCTGGGCTTGGTTCGAGAACCGCGAACTGGTGGCGCTGGACCCGAACCCGGCCGGCGAAGGGCCGGAGGTGCTGCGCCTCGCCCCGCTCGGCTGGGCCGCCATCGGCCGGATGCCGCCGGACTGAGGGGCAGTGGGATATTATGAGTGCTGCTGAGAGACGCTTGAGGTTTGAACCGCTTTGCACCCGGTTTCAATGCCGCGCGTCCCTCGGCCGTCATTCCCGCCTTCGCGCATAGGCGCAAACTTTCAGGCTTCTGCCCACTCCCCAATGGGCCGGCACCTCTCTCGGCGTCATCCCCGCGAAGGCGGGGATCCAGGAAGCTCCGCAATGAAGCGGTTGAAACGGCTGGATTCCCGCCTTCGCGGGAATGACGGCCGAATAGATGCAAAAACTCACGGCAGCTGAAGGGGCTATCCTCAATTCACCTGCGGCAGCGCGAAGATCTGGCCGGGATAGATCAGGTCCGGGTTGCGAATCTGCTCGCGGTTGGCGGTGTAGATGGTGGTGTAGAGCATGCCGTCGCCATAGGTGCGGCGGGCCAGCCGCCACAGGCTGTTGCCGGGCTGGACGACGACGTTGCGGCCATCGGTGGAGGCCGCCGGCATGGCGGAGACCTGGACCGGCAGCTCGGCCCGCGCCACCACCTTGCCGCCCTGGGTGACCTGATCGGCGCGCAGGGTGTAGACGCCGGGGTCGATCAGCTTTTCCGGGGTCAGGCGCCAGTTGCCCTTCGGGTCGGTGTGGGCGCTGCCGACGAGGATGTTGTCGAGATAGAGCTGGACCGCGCTGTTGGGCGCCGCGCGTCCGCCCAGCGCCACCCGGCCGGCGGGATCGTAGTCCATCGTCTCCACCGACACACCGCCCGGCGGAGCCGGCGCGCCGTTGTCCGGCACCGGCGGGGCCTGCAGCAGCGAACTGCCGCCCATGGTCGGCGGCGCGCCGGCCAGCCCGTCGCGCGGCACCGCCACCGCCATCGGAGCGGTTGGAGTTGGAGCCGGGGCGTTTTGCGCCGCCGACTCGGCGGCCGGCTTCGGTGCCGGGTCGGGCACCATCACCACGACCACCTTGTCGGCGGGGACCGGGGTTTCGGCGCCCGGACGGGTCTCCGTCAGGTTGAGTTCGCGGGTTCCCGGCGGCAGCGGCTTGTCGGGCAGCATCACCCACTCGCCGCGCTGGTCGGCCTTGGCCGACGCGACCGGGCTGCCGCCGTCGGTGACCGTCACCTCCGAGCCGGGCGCGGCGCGGCCGGCCATCACCGTCGCCCCGTCGGGCGCCACCCGCACCACGTCGAAGCTGGGAGCCGCGGATTTGGCTGGTTCCGGCGCCTGGGCTGTCTTGGTCGGGTTGGTGTTGGCCGGGGCGGCCTGTGCCGGTGAGGCGGTCTGCGCCACTGCGGTGGGGGCCGGAGCCGGGGCCGGTTTCGCCATCTCCTCCGCCGGCTTGGCGGCCGGCCACAGAGCGACCGCCACCGCTCCCCCCATCAGAGCCACGCCCAAAGCTGCGAACAACGCGTTTCGTTTCACCTGAGCACCCATCCGGCGGCCCACCACAATGGCAGGATGACTGACTATAGCAGAAGGACAGGTCGCAAAAGAATGGCGCCGTTGGAGCGGAACCATCCGCCAAACGGGCTCGATTGCCCCATAGGATCATGATTCCACGGCAAACCAGCGTCCGTGGGCGGAAAACGTCACTCCTTGGCCGGAACCGTCTTCAGATAGGCGGCGATGGCGGCACGGTCATCGGCCGTCAGCTTGGAGGTGGTGTTGCGCACAACCTCGCCCATGGCGCCGCCGACGACATCGCCGTCCGGGGTCAGGCCGGTCTCCAGAAGCAGCGTCAGATCGCCGTCCGACCAGGCACCGATCCCGCCCTTGCCCTTGGCCCCGGTGATGCCCGGCACCTTGTCGCCGTCCGGCCCGTCCGGATTGCCGGCCAGATAGCGGTCGGAGTCGATCCCGCCCAGCAGGGTACGCGGGCTGTGGCATTCGGCGCAGTGGCCGAGCGCATCGACCAGATAGCGCCCGCGGTTCCAGGCCGGCGGCTTGGCCGGGTCGTCAGGCAGCGGGCCGGGGGTCAGGTACATCCATTGCCAGACCGGCACCAGAAAGCGCCAGGAGAAGGGCGGCGTCAGGTCGTGCGGCTTGTTCGGGGCCGCCACCGCCGGCCGGCTGAACAGATAGGCCTTCAGGTCCAGCAGATCGCGGTCGGTCATCCGCGTGTAGCTGGCATAGGGGAAGGCCGGGAACAGATGGGCGCCGTCCGGCCGCAGGCCTTCGCGCAGCGCGCGGACGAAGTCGGCGTCGCTCCAGCGGCCAATGCCGGTCTCCGGATCCGGCGTGATGTTGGGGGTGTAGAAGGTGCCGAAGGGCGTCGCCAACGCCCGCCCACCGGCCAGCGGCTGGCCACCGCCCTTTTCGTCGGTGTGGCAGCCGAGGCAGCCGGCGGCGTTGAAGATGTAGGCGCCCCGCTGGACGGCATCGCTGCCGGCATCGTCCGCGGACGCCCCGCTGGTTTGAAGAGGGCCGGCGGCATGCGCACTGCCGCCCGCTAAGGCGAGCGGCAGCAGCACGGACGCGGCGGTCAGGAGGCGCCGCACCGGTCAGTTCTTCTTGACGCGGAAGTCCTCGTGGCAGCTCCCGCAGGTCTTGGAGGTGGCGCCCAGCGCCTGGGCGATCTGCGCGCGGTCGCCGCTCTTCAGGGCGGCGTTCAGCTTCTCGGCCGCCGGCTCGACAGCGCCCCAGTATTTTTGCGCCTCGTCCCATTCCTTCCACAGCTCCGGCTTGGCGGCGCTGTCGGCGACGCCGACGGCGGTGCCTTCGGGGAAGATCTTCTTCGGATCCATCTTGGACACCGCCAGCACGGCTTCCGCCCCCTTGGCCGCGTCCTCGGCGGTGGCGCCCTCGTTCTTCACGAACTTGGCGACCGCGCCCATGCCGCCGCCCATCTTCTTCATAGTCTGCTGCCGGTCCTTCACCTGCTCCGCCGGATCGGCGGCGCCGGCGCTCTGTGCCGACATGCCGAACAGCGCGAACATCAGACCGGCGACGGATGCCGCCGCAAGGACATTGACGACCCGGTTGCTCATGTGGTCCCTCCCGATGATGCCGTGGTTTTAACGGTGCCTGTGCCGCTGTTGACGCGCCGCCCTCGCCCGATATTCCATGGCATTCGCCAGATTTTTTACGGCCCCGACCCCGATGGGTGACGGTGGCGAGAAAGGTTGACCCGCGATGAAGAGCCTGTCGTCCGTCTGCGTCTATTGCGGTGCGTCGAGCCGCGTCGCCGATGTTCACAAGGAAGCCGCCCATGCGCTGGGCGACGGGCTGGCCCGCCGCGGCATCCGCATGGTCTATGGCGGCGGCCGGGTCGGGCTGATGGGCATCGCCGCCGACGCCGCCATCGCCGCCGGCGGCGAGGTGGTCGGCATCATCCCGGAACACATCCAGTCGGCCGAAGTGGAGCACACCGGCCTGACCGAGCTGCATGTCGTCGACAGCATGCACACCCGCAAGCGTATGATGGTGGAGCGGTCGGACGCCTTCGTCATCCTGCCGGGCGGGCTGGGCACGCTGGACGAGGCCTTCGAGATCCTGACCTGGAAGCAGCTGCAGCTGCACGACAAGCCGATCGTCATCGCCGACGTCGACGGCTACTGGCGCCCGCTGTTGGGGCTGATCGACCACATGGTTGCCCAGGGCTTCGCCCGCATCGACCGCTCCACCCTTTACCGCGTCGCCGACCAGATCGACGGCGTGTTCCAGGCACTGGAGGCGATGCCGGACGCAGCCCAGCCGGACCAGCCCCGGAAGCTCTGATGAAGCTCTGAGCCCCTATCGGCCCTTCCGCCGGTTATCCCCAGACTTCCCAACCTGTGGATAACTTCTGTGCACAGCTTTTGTGGATGGCTCCCCGCCCTTCACAGAGCGTTCGCGTTCTGTTTCTGCTATTGTGTCCTCCATGAGCAACCAGACCTCATCGCTGTTCGATCCCCGCCCCTCCGCCGCGGTCAAGCCGACGGCCGAGTACCGCACGCCCCCCAACAACGAGGAGGCGGAGCAGGCGCTGCTGGGCGCGATCCTGGTCAACAACAAGGCCTATGAGAAGGTCGGCGAGTTCCTGCGGCCGGAGCATTTCTACGACCCGGCCCACCAGCGCATCTTCGCCGCCATCACCAAGATGATCGACCGCGGCCAGATCGCGAACCCGGTCACGCTGAAGGCCCTGTTCGACAACGATCCCGAACTGGCGGTGGAAGGCGGCAGCGCCTATCTGGCGGAGCTGGCGGCCAACGTGGTGACGGTGGTCAACGCCGGCGATTACGGCAAGACCATCCACGACCTGTTCATCCGCCGGCAGCTGATCGAGGTCGGCACCGACATGGTGAACGAGGCGTACCGCCACGACCTCGACATCACCGCGCTGGACCAGATCGGCGAGGCGGAAAAGCAGCTGTTCGACCTCGCCTCCACCGGCGACGTGCAGGGCGGCTTCGTGGCGTTCGGCGAGTCGGTCAAGCACGCCATCATGACGGCGGAGGTGGCCTTCCGCCGCTCCAGCCACGTCACCGGCGTCACCACCGGCCTGATCGACATCGACCGCAAGCTGGGCGGCCTGCACCCGTCGGACCTCATCATCCTCGCCGGCCGCCCCTCGATGGGCAAGACGGCGCTGGCGACCAACATCGCCTTCAACGCCGCCAAGGCGCACATGCGCTCATCCGGCCAGGAAGGCGGCGTCGTCGGCTTCTTCTCGCTGGAAATGTCGGCGGAACAGCTCGCCACCCGTATCCTCGCCGACGAGGTGCAGGTGCCGGGCGACAAGATCCGCCGCGGCGAGATCCGCGACACCGACTTCCCCAAGTTCGTGCAAGCCAGCCAGGACCTCGCCCGCTGCCCCTTCTACGTCGACGACACGCCGGCCCTGTCGGTCGCCGCGGTGCGCACCCGCTGCCGCCGGCTGAAGCGGACCTCCGGCCTCAGCATGGTGGTGGTCGACTATCTCCAGCTGCTGCGCGGGTCGTCGTCGCGCGGGTCGGAGAACCGGGTGCAGGAAATCTCGGAGATCACCCGCGGCCTGAAGGCCATCGCCAAGGAGCTGGACGTGCCGGTGGTGGCGCTGTCGCAGCTGAGCCGCGCGGTGGAGCTGCGCGAGGACAAGCGTCCGCAGCTGGCCGACCTTCGCGAGTCGGGCTCGATCGAGCAGGACGCCGACGTCGTGATGTTCGTCTTCCGCGAACAGTATTATCTTGAGCGCGCCGAGCCTTCGCGCCGGCCCGACGAGAGCGACGACAAGTTCAACGACCGTTACCAGCGCTGGCAGCAGCGCCTGGGCGAGGTGCACAACACCGCCGAGGTGATCATCGCCAAGCAGCGTCACGGTCCGATCGGCACCGTCCGCCTCTACTTCGACGGCCAGTTCACCAAGTTCGGCGATCTCGACCAGCACCACCAGACCGACGAGTGACCAGAGTGACGAGCGACCTGAAACCGCGCGCCGGCGCCTTCCTGACCGTGGATCTCGGCGCCGTCGTCGCCAACTGGACCCAGCTGCGCGACCGCGTGGCACCGGCGGAGTGTTCCGCCGTGGTCAAGGCCGACGCCTATGGGCTGGGGGTGGCGCGCGTCGTGCCGGCGCTGGCCGCCGCCGGCTGCCGGACCTTCGTCGTCGCCCAGTTCGAGGAGGCGCTGGCCGTCCGCCGCGCGCTGGAATCGGTGGCGCCGGAGGCTCAGGTCTTCTCGCTGGGCGGCCTGCCGGCCGGCTGCGAGGGGGAGTTCATCGCCAACCGCATCCTGCCGGTGCTGAACCACCTGGGCGAGATCGCGGCGTGGCGGGCCTTCGCGTCGTCGCGGGGAGAGGTTCTGCCGGCGGTGATCCACATCGACACCGGTATGAACCGCCTGGGCCTCGGCCCCGACGAGCTGGACGAGCTTGCCGGCCATCCGGAGCGGCTGGAGGGGATCGACGTCCGCTATTGGATGACCCACCTCGCCTGCGCCGACGAGTTCGACAGCCCGATGACCGGGGAGCAGCTCGACCGCTTCCGCGCGGCGCTGGCCCGGCTGCCGAAGGCGAAGGCGAGCTTCGCCAACTCGTCCGGCATCTTCCACGGCAAGGACCACCATTTCGACCTCGCCCGGCCGGGCTGCGCGCTCTACGGCGTCAACCCGACACCGCATCTGCCCAATCCGATGCGGGGCACCGTGCGGCTGGATGCCAAGCTGCTGCAGGTGCGCAACTGCGCGCCGCCGATGACGGTCGGCTATGGCGCCGCCCACAAGGTCACCGGCCCGGCGCGGATCGCCACCATCGGCGTCGGCTATGCCGACGGCTACATGCGGGCGCTCGGCGGCAAGGGGCACATCTTCGTCGACGGCGTCGCTGCACCCATCGTCGGCCGCATCTCCATGGACCTCATCACCATCGACGTCACCGGCCTGCCGGAGTCGGTGGCCCATGCCGGCCGCATGGTCGAGCTGATCGGGCCGAACCGCCCGGTCGACACCGTGGCGGCGGAAGGCGGGACCATCGGCTACGAGATCCTCACCTCGCTCGGCCGGCGCTATCACCGGGTTTATGTGGGGGGCTGATCCCTCCTCCCCTGCAAAGTCCAAGGATGACCTAGGCGCTCATCGGTGCTATGACCGCATCGCCCAAACGAGTCTCTAACCAAGGATGCGGGCCGACTGATGGGTTTCCTCGCCGCTACCGGCCGGGCCTTCCTGATCTTCCTGGAAGCGACCGGACGCCTTGCCCTGTTCACCGGATCCGCCCTGTCGCACTGCGTGCGTCCGCCCCTCTATCCCCGGCAGATCCTGCGGCAGATGATCGACATCGGCTATTACTCGCTGCCGGTGGTCGGGCTGACGGCGCTGTTCACCGGCATGGTGCTGGCGTTGCAGAGCTACAGCGGCTTCTCCCGCTTCCAGGCGGAGGGCGCCATCGCCACCGTCGTCGTGCTGTCGATCACGCGCGAACTGGGCCCGGTGCTGGCCGGCCTGATGGTCGCGGGCCGCATCGGCGCCGCCATGGCGGCGGAGATCGGCACCATGCGGGTGACCGAGCAGATCGACGCGCTGTCCACCCTGTCGACCAACCCGCACAAGTATCTGGTGGCGCCGCGGCTGATCGCCGGCCTGACCATGGTGCCGCTGCTGGTCATCGTCGCCGACATCATCGGCGTGTTCGGCGGCTTCCTGGTCGGCGTCTACCGGCTGGACTTCAACGCCGCCAGCTACATCAACCGCACCTGGGAATTCCTGGAACCGCTGGACGTGATCTCCGGTCTGGTGAAGGCGGCGATCTTCGGCTTCCTGATCGCGCTGATGGGCTGTTACCACGGTTACCACTCCAAGGGCGGCGCCCAGGGCGTGGGTGCGGCGACCACCAACGCGGTGGTGTCGGCCTCGATCATGATCCTGGTGTGGAACTACCTGATCACCGGCCTCTTCTTCTCGACCAAGTGAGCGCCATCGCATGACCACCGTTCCCAAGATCGCGCTCAAGAACGTCTACAAGCATTTCGGCCCGAAGAAGGTGCTGAACGGCATCGATCTGGAGGTGGCGAAGGGCGAGTCGCTGGTCGTCATCGGCGGGTCGGGCACCGGCAAGTCGGTGATGCTGAAGAGCATCCTCGGCCTGCTGACACCGGATTCCGGCTCGATCCAGGTCGATGGCGTCGAGACGACCCGGTTGCGCTCGCGCGAGCGGGAGAAGCTGCTGCACAAGTTCGGCATGCTGTTCCAGGGCGCCGCCCTGTTCGACAGCCTGCCGGTGTGGGAGAACGTCGCCTTCGGCCTGATCCAGGGCGAGCACATGCCGCGCGCCCAGGCCAAGGAGATCGCCATCGCCAAGCTGGGCGCGGTGGGGCTCACCCCCGACGTGGCCGAACTGTCGCCGTCGGAGCTGTCGGGCGGCATGCAGAAGCGCGTCGGCCTTGCCCGCGCCATCGCCGACGAGCCGGAGATCATCTTCTTCGACGAGCCGACGACCGGCCTCGACCCGATCATGGCCGACGTCATCAACGAGCTGATCGTGCAGTGCGTGAAGGACCTCGGTGCCACCGCGGTCACCATCACCCACGACATGGCCTCGGCCCGCAAGATCGCCGACCGCATCGCCATGATCTATCAGGGCCGCATCATCTGGACCGGCCACGCCCGCGACATCGACAATTCGGGCAACGCCTATGTCGACCAGTTCGTCCATGGCCGGGCGGACGGGCCGATCAAGATGCAGATCAAGGCGCTCTGACCGGAACCTTGTCCGGAGCCGCGAGTTGTCGGATGGGGGTCCTGCGTGACGCCCGGTCCGTTCAGCCCGATCCCGGAGACGGCTCCAGTGAGTTTGCAGTCCGTGGCGTCCAAGGCCTTCGACATCGACGAGGCGTTCCGCCGCCTGCGGATCGCCGTCGCCCCCTACCCCAAGGCGGCGATGTTCGAGCTGCGCGACCGCGGCCATGCCTCCCCCTTCGAGCAGCTGGTCGCCAGCCTGATCTCCGCCCGGACGCGGGACGAGACGACGCTGGCGGTCGCCGAGCGGCTGTTCGCGGTGGCCGCCACCCCCGCCGCCATCGCCGCCCTGCCGGAGGACCGGCTGGTGGAGCTGCTGCACGGCGCCACCTTCCCGGAGCCGAAGGCGCGCGACATCCACGAACTGTCCCGCCGCATCGTCGAGGAGCATGGCGGCGAGGTGCCCGACACGCCGGACGGGCTGATGCGCTTTCGCGGGGTGGGACCGAAGATCGCAGCTCTGACTCTGGCGGTCGGCTTCGACATTCCGGCGCTGGCGGTCGACATCCATGTCCACCGCGTCACCAACCGCTGGGGCTACGTGTCGGCGCGCACGCCGGAGAAGACGATGGCGGCGCTGCTGGCGGTGCTGCCGAAGCGCTATTGGGTGGAGATCAACGAACGGCTGGTGCCCTTCGGCAAATGGGTCTGCACCGGCGAGCGGCCGCGCTGCTCCGACTGCCCGCTGCTGTCGATGTGCGCGCGGGTGGGCGTGACCGACTCACGCTGACGGTCCGATTGATGCAGATCCACAGATACCCAGCCACCCCTGACCAGTTAATGCCCCTTGGACCGCCACATTGGCGACGCTGACCG